>JAAYUT010000211.1 GCA_012517485.1 Candidatus Atribacter fermentans | reverse complement strand
TTACGAAGATGAAGTTGTTGACTATGATCTTTTTCGATCTCAGGCTCAACGATATGGATTTGATGAAAACGAATATCTAGCTGCTCTCGACCGTGTACCCCGTTTCAATCGAGATAGGGTTCAATCAGCACTGACTTTTATTCATAATTTAGCCCACACCCTATCTATCATTGGCTATGGTAATGTGAAATTATCCAAAATCTTAGCAGAGAGAAATTACATTCTAAAAGAACTTCAGGAAAGCGAGGAACGCTATAGAGCGACTCTTTACTCCATTGGTGATGCGGTGATCAGCACCGATAGCGATGGATGTATTATCAATCTCAATTCGGAAGCGGAAAAAATTATTGGTTGGAAGGCAGAAGAGGTTCGTGGTAATGAGATTAACCAAGTGTTTCGTATTATAGACGAGAAGAGCCGAGTATCTCGTAATGATTATGTTGTTCAGGCGTTGCACGGGAGAGATGGAAATAATCTAGGACCGAATATTTTACTTATTGATAGAAATGGGTTTGAGAAACTAATAGATGGAAGCGTTGCCCCTATTCAGGATAAGACTGGAAAAGTACTCGGAGCTGTCCTGGTTTTTCGGGATCAAACCCAGAATCGTGCTATGAATAAAAAACTTCAAATCATGAACGCCGCCATTCAATCCTCAGCGAATGCCATTGCTTTTGCCGATTTACATGGTTTTATCACCTATGTGAATCCCGCATCCTTACGATTATGGGGGTATGAAAAGGAAGAGGAGGTTTTAGGTTGGAGAGTGACTAATTTTTTCTTGATAGAAGAATCAGAAGCAATCAAAATTACGAACGAGATAAAACAAAAAGGAAACTTCTTTGGAGAACTTATAGGGAAGAAAAAAGATGGTTCCCATTTCGATGTTCAAATATCCGCAACTTTAGTCACTGATGAAAATGGTCAACCATATTGTATGATGGGTTCTTTTGTCGATATTACCGAACAAAAGAGAATTGAAAAAGCTCTGGCAGAAGAGGCAAAAAGGAGACGAATTTTGATTGATCAATCGCGAGATGGTATCGTCGTTATGGATGGTGAAGGTGGTGTTTTTGAAGCGAATCAAAAATTTGCTGAAATGCTCGGGTACACCATGGACGAAGTGAGTCGACTCCATGTATGGGAATGGGATGCTAAAATTTCCCAAGATAGATTACTGGAAATGATTCAAAGTGTTACCGAAGAAGGAGATCATTTTGAAACTCAACACCGCCGTAAGGATGGCTCTTTGATCGATGTGGAGATTAGTACTAATGCAGCCTTTTTTGGCGGGAAGAAGTTGATATTTTGCGTTTGCCATGATATAACCGAGCGAAAGAAGATGGAAGAAGAATTGCGCCGGGAGCAGGCTCTTCTCAGGACTTTCATCAATCATATTCCCGATCCAGCTTATGTTAAAGACCTTCATGCCCGCAAGCTGCTTGCTAATCAGGCTGATTTGGAAAACATGGGGTTGAAAAAAGAAGAGGAGGCTTTGGGAAAAACTGACTTTGAAATATTTCCTCATCATGTTGCCGAGCACTTTTACCGTGATGACATGTATGTTCTTCGAAATGGGAAACCAATTCTGAACCGAGAAGAAAGATTGGTTAGACCGAATGGAGAAGAACGATGGTTTCTTTCTTCCAAAATACCTTTATTTGATGAAAAAGGACAGGTTATAGGTTTGGTTGGTATAGGACGAGACATCACCGAACGCAAAAATGCTGAGGAGCGGATTCATTACCTCTCTTTCCATGACTCTCTAACTGGTCTTTATAATCGTGCTTATCTTGAAGAAGAAATCAAAAGACTCGATACCGAGCGTCAGCTCCCAATCGGGATTATTATGATGGATGTGAATGGTTTAAAACTCTTTAATGATGCCTATGGTCACCGAATGGGAGATCAGCTTTTAAAGACCGCTGCCGATGTGCTTAGAAGAATTTGTCGTAAAGAAGATTTGATCGCACGTTGGGGTGGTGACGAATTCATCGTTTTTCTTCCAAAGACAACTTTTGATGAAGTGGAAATAATTAGGAAAAGGATTATCGATGAGTGCAACAAGACTCAGATAGGTACAATTTCTTTACCTTTATCCATGGCCATTGGTGTTTGCATGAAGGAAAAATCTGAAATCGATATTAATAAAGTTTTCCGAGAAGCTGAAGATCGTATGTATCAGAACAAACTAACCGAAAGTCGGAGCACTCGGAGTACGATTTTATCGGCTTTACGAATTACTTTACATGAAAAATACCAGGTGACGGAAGAACAGGTTACGAAACTCCAAAACCTGGCAAGAATTTTCGGCGAAGCCGTTAACCTCACTCCATTCGATCAAGACCGGTTAGCATTGCTCGTTGCGCTCCAAGATATTGGAAGTATTACACTTCCAGAAGAAATACTAAATAAGACGAGTCCTCTTACCGAT
>JAAYUT010000210.1 GCA_012517485.1 Candidatus Atribacter fermentans | reverse complement strand
CTAAGGACGAACCTCATAAATTAACCCTTTGGGGATGGTCACAAACAATAGATCATTTTAAAGCAGAAGTAGAGCCATTTAAACAAGCCTATCCTGAGTATGCTGATGTTGAGTTCGAATTTGTTGATTTACCATGGTTAGAATTACACACGAAGCTCCTTACTGCCATAGCTTCGGGTGTTGGGGCTCCTGATGTCACAATCATTGAAGGCGCCTTTTCAAATAAATACGCTGGTAAAGGTTTGATCGATTTAACCGAAAAACTAGCACCCTATCGAGATAAGGTTATTCCAGGAAAATGGGGTGAAGGTTATTTGAGAGGGAGACAATATGGAGCACCGTTTGATTGTGGACCAGCGGGAATTTACTACAGGGCTGACATTTTTGAAGAAGCAGGAATAACAGAGTTACCAGAAACCTGGGATGAGTTTAGAGAAATTGGTCGAAAACTTTCCAAAGACGGAAAATATATGATCACCCTAGATATGGTAAGCCCCAACAATTTGGTCTTTATGTTCTACCATGGTTTGCTCGTTCAACAAGGTCAAGGAATGTACGATAAAGACGGTAATGTCTTAGTTAGCAATGATAAGGCGGTTCGAGCTGCACAACTCGTTTACGATATGATCAATAAAGATAAAATAGCGTATACAAAAGCCGAGATCCGTTCACCTGGTTGGTATTCTGCTGTTCAAGATGGCACTATTATCTGTATTCCTGGAGCTGCTTGGTTTCAGTATAGTATAGAAACCAATACTACTGGCTTAGATGGGAAATGGAGAGTTATGAAAATGCCAGCTTTTGAAAAAGGTGAAAGCCGTGCAGCAAATATTGGAGGTTCAGTTTTTTCTATCCCTGCTCAGACTAAATCCCCTGAATTAGCTTGGAAGTTTGTCGAATTTATTAGTCTGACTCTACAAGGACAAATGACAATGTATAAAGAAGCTGGACCATTTCCATGTTTAATTGAAGCATATAACGATCCATACTTTGACGAACCAGATCCTTATCTTGGAGGACAAAAAGTCCGTAAAACTTGGGCTGAAATTGCTCTAGAAATACCAGAGTTTTATTATATGCCAACTACCCGTGAAGACTGGGATATCTTGAATTCTTATTTGATTAAAATCATTAACGACGAAATGGGAATTCAAGAGGGTTTGGATAAAGCAGCAGAAGAAATACAAAACGGTTTGATTGCCCAAGGTTTTGATTCGAAGATTATCAAATAATAATAGTTAATAACTGGATCAGGCCTATGTAAGACTTACTCAGGCCTGATCCTAACTTTAGGAGTTAGTTAATATGAAACTCAATATGAAGCAGAAAAAGATAATAACTGCTTATACCTTTGTTTCTCCATTTTTTATTCTGTTCGGTTTATTTATGGTTTATCCAATGGTTTTTTCGTTTTACTTGAGTTTTCATAATTGGGATGGGTTTTCCCCAGCCCAATTTATTGGTTTGAAAAACTACTTCTTCCTGTTTAAGGATCGCTTATTTATCCAAGCACTCTACAATACCATCTATATTTTTTTGATATCAACGCCATTACAACTTGTCGGGGCACTTTTTTTAGCGGCACTCTTAAACTTATCTTACATCAAGCTAAAAAACTTTTTTCGTGCAGCATACTATTTACCAATTGTAGCGAGTATAGTAGTTATTTCAGTCATGTTTTTGGTTTTGTATGATTATGATTATGGTTTAGTGAATTACATATTATCTTTTCTAGGTTTTACTAAAATTCCTTGGCTCGCTGCAAGAGAATGGTCAAAGATTGCTTTAATCCTAATGATAAGCTGGCGTTGGACTGGTTATAACATGATTATCATATTAGCAGGAATGCAAGCTATTCCTGACGAAATATATGAAGCAGCGACAATTGACGGAGCATCAAGAACTGCTGCCTTTTTTAAAATTACTATACCTTTGCTAAAACCGGTTCTTATTTTTTGCTATATATTAATGATCATTGGTCTTTTACAACTTTTTGTTGAACCATATGTATTAACTCGAGGAGGACCTGAAAACTCAAGCCTTACAATTGTTCACTATCTTTTTAAACAAGGGTTTGAATATTTTAGGCTAGGATATGCGTCGACGATTGCCTACGTATTATTAATTTTTACTTTTATTTTTTCTTATTTTAATATGAAATTATTAAATCGAGGAACCGGAGAGGAGGGATAAGATTGAAAGCAAAAACAGCTTCAAAATTAACTCGTGTTATTATTTATGTTGGTTTGACTGCTGGAGTGTTGGTGATCATTATTCCATTTTATTGGATGGTTATTTCGAGCATAAAACCCTCGGGAGAAATATTCACTTATCCTCCAATTGCGATTCCTAAAGAACTATATATTGGTCACTATATTAAACTGTTCAGTGAAACATATTTTCTTCGAAATTTTATGAATAGCCTATTTATTGCATCTGCTTATACCATTATAAGTACTTTTTTCTGCTCGTTAGGGGGGTATGCTTTAGCAAAATTTAGGTTTCCGGGAAGAAACACCCTTTTTTTTATAATTTTAGGATCTTTAATGATCCCTCTTCCAGTAACCATTATTCCTTTGTTTTTCTTAATTTCAAAATTTGGTTGGATAAATGCTTATCCATCAGTGATACTTCCATTTTCTGCAAGTGCCATGGGGATATTTATGATGAGGCAAAATATGTTAGGGATTCCTAATGATCTTCTTGATGCTGCTCGAATAGATGGATGCTCTGAATTTGCAATATATTATAAAGTTTTACTTCCAGTTATCAAGCCCGCTTTGGTCACCTATATTATTATTGCATTTTTATGGTCCTGGAATGATTTTCTATGGCCTCTTATTGCTTTAAAAACTGAAGAAATGCTCACACTTCCTCTTTTTATTAATAATTCTCGTGGTCAATATAATATTGATTATGGAAGAATTATGTCTTCTTCGACTTTAGCTACCCTTCCAGTAGTTGTTGTTTTTGCTTTTATGGCAAGAAAAGTTATTGCTGGTGCTTTAGCCGGCTCAATAAAAGGATAATCTCTTATGATCATTTTTGATTGGAAAGGAGTAAAAATGTGAAAATAGCAATCCTTGGAATTTCAATCGAATGTGATACATTTTCACCAATATTAGCTCAAAAAGAAGACCTTACGATCTATAGAGGAAATAAACTCATCGAAAATGATTTATGGGAAGTACGCGGAATGGTTAAACGGTTAAAAGAAAGTGAACAAATAACTATTTGCCCACTATTGTGGGTAACTGGACTTCCCGCTGGTCCACTAGAAAGAAAATTTTATGAAAATATTAAGGAAGAATCACTTCAACGAATAAGGGAAGAAGGCCCCTTTGACGGTGTATTGTTGGCAATGCACGGAGCAATGGCTGTAGATGGATTAAATAAATCAGCAGACACTGATTTTATTGTATCGGTCAGACAAGCCATTGGCAATGAGGTACCATTAGGCATAGAATTTGATTTGCATGGCAATATTACTAAAGAAATTGCAGAGGCTGGTACTGTATTTGGTGCTTTTCGGACAGCACCACATGTTGATGATCTTGATACGGGCTATCGAGTCGCTGACCAATTAATATACGTAATTGGTGACCGCCTTAAGCCCCAAACTTATTTTATAAAAATTCCCATTTTTATTCCTGGGGAGAAGGCAGTTACTCATTATTCTCCAGCTAAGGAATTGTATCAAAGTCTTTATGAATACGATAAAATTCCCGGAGTTTTGCAAACTATTTTAATGGTAGGCTTTGTTTGGTGCGATGCAGAATGGACGGGAATGTCTGTTCTTGTAACATGTAAAAATGATTTATCTTTAGCTCAGCAGATAAGTCAAGAAATTGCTCAAAGAGTTTGGAACAGAAGGAAAGATTTTTCATTTGGAATGGAGACGGCAGACGTAGAAACGGGTATAAAGACAGCATCAACTTCTAGTGAAAAACCAGTATATCTATGTGATAGTGGTGATAACACGACGGCTGGCGCTGCAGGTGATTTAACTTTAGTATTACAGCATTTGATCAAGAATAACGCGAAAGATGCGGTTGTAACAGGAATCTATGGACCTGAAACCGTTAGGAAAGCTCAAAAACAAGGGGAGGGGGCTGTAATTGATTTAGTATTGGGGGAAGAACATTCAACTTTGGAAGAAAAGAAAATGAAAGTAAAAGCGTTAATTGAGGAAATAGGAGAACCATTTTATCAAAAGGGACCATACCCTGGATTGGAGGGTTCATGGGTTCGCTTAAGAATCAATGATAACCTTGTTACTTTTCATGATAAAAGAATAGGAATTTGTACATTAGAGCATTTCGAAAAGTTAGGGATAGACCCTCGATGCCATTCGATTTATGTTGTAAAACAGGGGTATTTGTTCCCACAATTTGAAAAGATTGCAAAGAAAAATATTATGTTGTTAACCCCTGGAACATCAGATATGAATCTAGAGAACCTACCATACAAGAAAATTCCAAAGTCTATTTTCCCCTTCCAAAGTGATATGAATTGGAACTCCGAGAAAAATGAATAATTTTAAGTAAAAATAAAATGCATTTTATATTTCGCTTTATTTAAAGTTATTTTATTATCCTCCTAACGAAGATAACCTAATACAATGAAGCGACTCATTCATTATGGTTTTATTAATTAAATATTATTGTTAAGACAAGATGTTTTTGAAGAAAATATTAACTTGTTATTGCATTTTTGGGTATTATCATACATAAAAAATTTTCTATCAAGATTGGATAGTATTGGTGTGATAAGAAAAAAATTGATAATTTAATAATTCAAAACACTAGTCGAGTATTTGAAAAGGCAAATTAACCAATTAGAAAAGAAAAAAACAAAATTTTATTGATTATTTGTTTGTTATTAAAGCAAATGGTATGAAATGAATCAATTATGATTAAAATTTTAATGTTTGATTATTTTATTGTAACCCTAATTTTTGTATTAGGAGGTATTATATGAAAATAGGACAGATAATTTTTGGGGAAGGAAACCTTATTTTAAATAAGGGGAGAAAATCCGTTGAGCTCTCAGTTAAGAATACCTCTAAGAGGCCAATTCAAATATCTTCACATTATCACTTTTATGAAATAAATAAGGAGATGATGTTTGATCGTGATAAAAGCTTTGGAATGAGGCTGGATATCCCTTCTGGAGAAGCAATACGATTTGAACCAGGTGAGGAGAAAGTCGTTAATTTAGTTGAGTTTTCCGGGCAAAAACGAATCATTGGTTTTAATGGATTATCTAATGGTCAGGCAAATGAGAGAAATCTTATGCATGCAAGAAAAATAGCTCAAGAAAAAGGATATAAAGGAGCATAATAATGTCTTATTCAATTGAAAGAGATTCCTATGCTAAAATGTATGGACCAACAACTGGGGACAGCATTAGGCTTGGCGATACAAATCTTTTCGCATATATTGAGAAAGACTATGCTGAGTACGGTGATGAATCCATAGTTGGTGCTGGGAAAAGTATTAGAGATGGCATGATGTCTACTATAGGTAGGAACCGTGATAGTGCGGTTGATGTTTTAATAACTAATGTTGTTATAATGGATCCGATTCTTGGTATTGTCAAGGGGGATATAGGAATTAAGGAAGGTCGGATTATTGGTATAGGATGTTCTGGAAATCCGGACATAAAAGACAATGTCCGGTTAATGATAGACAGTAATACGAGTATTTTACCAGCAGAAGGTTTAATTGCTACTCCTGGGGGCATAGATGTTCACGCACATTTTTTTACTCCTAAGGTTGGATTCCAAGCAATTAGTCATGGTATTACCACCATGATAGGTTCATGTGCTGGGACGATTTTTGACCCTGGAATAAATCCATACCTGATGAGTAGAATGTTTGAAAGTTTCAATAATATTCCGGTTAATGTTGGTTTTTGGGGGAAAGGAAGTAGTACCACAGGAGATTATCTTTACAAAAGCTTAGAAAATGGAGCTATTGGCTTTAAAATTCACGAAGATCTTGGTGCCTATTCAGAAATTATTGATTTTTGTCTTAAAATAGCTGATGAAACCGATGTATCAGTGCAAATGCATACCGATACCATTAATGAATCAGGATTTGTTGAAGATACCATTGAAGCAATAAATGGTCGGACTATTCATATTGTTCATGTCGAAGGTGCAGGAGGAGGACATTGTCCTGATAACCTAGTTTTAACCAGTATTAAAAATATTCTTCCATCATCAACAACTCCTACAAACCCCTACACAATAAATACTGAAAAAGAACATTTGGATATGATATTAATATGTCATAACCAAAATCCCAAAGTGGCTTCCGATGTCGCATTTGCTAAGTCTCGAATTCGGGGAAAAACAATGGAAGCCGAAGATGTTTTACATGATTTAGGAGCTATAAGTATGATTGGATCTGACTCCCAAGGAATGGGGAGAATTGGAGAGATTATCCTTCGGACATGGCAGCTTGCAGACAAAATGAAGGGTTTATCCGGGACAAAGGCTGAAAATTATAATGATAACGAAAAGATTTTACAATACTTAGCTAAATATACCATTAATCCGGCAATAACTTATGGGATTTCTGAATATATTGGATCACTTACCCCTGGTAAATTGGCTGATATCGTTTTATGGAATAGAAAGTTATTTGGTGTAAAACCAGAATTAATTTTAAAAAATGGGATGATTGCATTTGGAGCAATAGGGTCAGCTAATGCAAGCACTCCATGGGCACAACCCTTGATAATTCAACCAATATTTGGAGGATATGGGGATGCAATATCTTCGACATGTGTTAATTTTACATCAAAATTGGCTTGTGAAAAGATGATTAAAAAAAGAGTAAACACAAGTAGATTGTTTTTGCCGGTATCAAATACACGTTTACTTACTAAAGACAATATGGTTAGAAACAGTTCTTGTCCAAAAATAGAAGTTGACCCAAAAACCTACGAAGTGAAGGCCAATGGAAATGTATTATCAGCTCCTCCTTCTCGAAACCTTCCTTTGAACCAACTATATTTTTTGGGTTAATATGGGGGACATTTTAAGAAAACATTTGTATTAAATTTTTTGTTGCTCACGACTGAGACTTTATAAATGGGTGTTAGATTGTCATTTTATTGGTAGAAGATAAAATTTTATATGAAAAATTGTAAAAATTTCAATTTTTTTAAAAAGGAGATTAATATGCATTTAACCGATAAAGAAATTGAAAGAGCTTTGATTTTTTCAATCGCTGAGTTGGCAAGAAAAAGGAAAGAAAAAAAGATAAAACTAAATTATCCAGAAGTAATTGCATTGCTTTGTGATGAAATTATGGAAATGGCAAGAAGTGGTAAAACACTTAATGAAGTTGTTGAGGAAGCACCACATATTCTTTCAAAAGATGACGTAATGGAAGGAGTTCCCGATCTGCTTGAAACATTACAGGTTGAAGCAATTTTTACTGATGGTACAAAATTGGTTGTCATTAGAAATCCAATAGAAACATAATAAGAATTAAATATACTATTTATTTTTTTCAATAAGTAATTGAATTAAATTTATTTTTTTTGTTCATTAAATGAAGGAAACAACTCAATAAAATATATTATAAATTCTAATAGATATTCTTTCTAAGACCTTTGATTTTTGATAAGTTTAGTCCATATAATTGTGTCAATTGAAAGAGCTATTTTCAAAAACCTCGGTTAGAATGAAATTAGGAACAAACACTCAAAACCAGAGGGATTTTGGAATGGTTTAATCCTAGATTATGGAATTTTAAACCTTTGCATCGTATGTTTCAAATAATGTTCGCAATTTACTCTTAGCAAACACCAGAGACTCTTTTTTAAACACAGAGATGACCTGACTTGAATGAAAAGTGATCTCTCTTTGAGCTATTACTCGATTGATTCACCTCCTCTTTATGAATATGGAAGATAAAAATAAAGAGAAAATAGGACCTTTTGATTTGGTCAATTCTTTCT
>JAAYUT010000209.1 GCA_012517485.1 Candidatus Atribacter fermentans | reverse complement strand
ATAACCGCTCTACCACGTTTTTCAAGAATACGGCCAAAAGTTTCCGCGATCTCTTCTTCACCGTGGGTAATAATGAAGGTGGAATTCGATTGGAAATAATCTGACCATTTTAGAAGATCATCCTGGTCGGCGTGGGCTGAAAATCCATTAATCGTATTTATTTTAGCCTTAACATCAATTTCTTCACCAAAGAGTTTGACCTTTTTTACACCATCAACTAACAACCGGCCTAAAGTTCCCCGTGCCTGATAACCAACAAAAATTAAATCAGTATTAGGCTTCCACAAACCGTGTTTGAGGTGATGAACAATTCTTCCTCCAGTACACATTCCACTGCCGGCAATCACAATGGCTTTTTCAATCTGATTGATTGACTTAGATTCATCTGGCGAGCTAACATAGCTCATCCCTGGTAAAACAAAAGGATCATGGCCTTGAAATATTTGTTTTTGGATTTCTCCAGCCATTAAACCCATATATTTTTGATAAATCTCTGTTGCTTTGTTTCCCATCGGACTATCAAAAAAAATCGGGAAATCAAACTTCAATTTATTTTTTAATAGAGAAAGTTCGTAAATCAATCTTTGAGCACGGTCAACAACAAAAGAAGGAATAAGAACCTTCCCACCAGATCTGAGGGCTTCTCGAATGGCATTTTCAAATTCTTCCCTGGTTTCTTCCAGGGTTTTATGTCGGCGATTCCCATACGTTGATTCTAATATGACATAATCCGCTTCATCAATAATCGGAGGTGACCCCTCCATGACGTTATAAAAGGGACCAAGGTCTCCAGAAAACACTAACTTAACACCATCAAACCAAACTTCAATAGTTGCTGCACCAAGAATATGAGCAGCATTCCTAAAAACTGATTCGACAGTATCGACTGGTACAATTTCATCGTATCCAACCGGTTCAAAAAGGTTTAAAGCTCCGGTAACATCTTCTTCGGTATACAATGGTTCTATTGAAGGTTTACCGGCACGAAGATTTTTTCGATTGGTCCGGTTGGTTTCTTCCAGCATAATTTTATACATATCGAGCCAAAGAACTTCACATAGTTCAATAGTAGGAGCAGTAGCAAATATTTTCCCACGGAATCCATCTTTATAAAGAAACGGAATCCTTCCTGAGTGATCAAGGTGAGCATGGGTTAATAAAACAAAATCAATGCTCTTAGGGTCAAAGGGGAAAGAAGCAGTATTTCTCTCTTCACCGCTTCCCTGCAGCATGCCACAGTCAATTAAAAAACGTTTATTCTTACCCTCTATAAAATAACAGGAGCCGGTTACTTCTCGTGCTGCTCCTAAAAATGTAATTCTCATTTATGCCTCCATTATTACGCTTTTAATATTTCCATTGATTTCTCAACAAGCGGTAATACGTTACGATCAATAGACACATCGGTATTTTCAAATTGTACATTATTGTAAAAGAACCAGTTCTCGATATGTTCATGCATTTCTCCCGGGTTGACTAATTTAAGTGGGCTGAGGGTTTCTACTTCACAGATGTCTGGATTAGTATAAAGCTCAGTTGAAGACCCGTAATCAGGATAAAGAGCTTCATTTTGATAGTTACTAATTTTAATAAATAAAAATCCGTTAACTCCATAAGCTACCCAACCCTTTTTATTCCCAAATCCGGCTTTAGTCGGTTCTTTTATGTCCGTTCTTTGCTGAAGCGTTACATAACGTTGCCCCCATCGCCATCGAAGATCGCTCATATTGGTATATCCCCATAATGCCATGGGACGGATGGGAGTTAATAAATCGGTATGAGGAATAAATTGCTCTTGAGGAACAATGGCTATACCGCCAATATTCATAACCGATAATGCCCAGACGGAAAACTCAATCGGCCAGAGATTTTGATTATAAAGCTGATGAGT
>JAAYUT010000208.1 GCA_012517485.1 Candidatus Atribacter fermentans | reverse complement strand
TTTGTGGAATTGTGGAATTGAAATAAATGAGATTCTTATCATGTCCTTTAAAAAACGCCGCTCTCTTCAGAATGAAAGAATGGCTTAATGAGATTGCCACGTCGCTGTGCTCCTCGCAATGACGGGGTAAGAAAAAATTCAAATCCCCCTAACCCCCTTTGCTAAAGGGGAAAACGATTCTTGGATAAGTATTTTCATCCTCAACTTGGTGCCATGAAAGTGGCACGAGATCTAACTTTCTTTAAAAAATGCTTTTCTAATTGAATTCAGAGAGCTTTATTGGTCTTCCTTCACTGGCGGATCGATCGGCAGCAAAGACAACTTTATGAGTGTAAAAAGCACTTTCTAAGTTGTTGTGAGGATCAATCCCCATATCCAGGCATAGAGCAAAGTCATCAAACTGCTCTTTGTATGGGTGATGTAAAACATCACCAGAATCGATAAGTTGAACGTTGAGCTTGCTCCAACCTTTCATTCCATCAATCTTTTTACTATAAAACTGATCATTCTTGATACTTCCTTCGCTCCCTAAAATGTTGATATTAAACACATAGGGCTGAGCACAATCAGTACAAGACGATACTTTTGCTAATTTGCCAGTTTTGAATTTTAAAAGCACGACGGTATTCAGGTCATAATCATAAGGTTGATAAACCGGATTGGGATTTTTATTTCCATAAGCAAATACTTCTTCAACCTCATCTCTAATTAAATAAAGTATGATATCTAAAGCATGGCAGCCAGCTCTTAAGAGTGAGCTTCCACCAAATTCTTTTTTTACTTCCCAACGTTGGTTTTTATACCAAGGTCCAATGCCGTGGTAATAATCGGCTTCAGCATAATAAATGTCACCAATTAACCCCTTTTCAATAATGGACTTTGTTGCCAATACTGATGAAATATACCTCACTTCAAAACAAACTGAGGTTCGGGTTTGGTTTTTCTTTACGGTTTCTAACATCCTCTTTGAGTCTTCATAATTTAAAGCAATTGGTTTTTCTATGATGACAGCCTTGCCGGCTTCACTGGCTTGTATAGTTTGTTCAGGATGTAAAAAGTGAGGTGTACAAATATCAACAACATCAATTTCAGGGTCCTCTAAAAACTGCTCATAATCGTTATAGATTTTTAAGTCAACACCCCATTGCTTTTTAAATTCCACTGGATCTAACTGCCGGGATGACATTAAGGCAATAGGTTGGTAACGGTTGCTCCTTAAAAAGGATAATAAATGTCCTTCGGCTACCCATCCAAAACCGACCATGCCGACTCGGTATTTTTTCATTGCCCTATCCTTTCATACAATCATTGAGTTTTATGAATTAATCTTCCCTTTAAAAAAGTCATTTTCACATTAAATTCATCATCAATGATAACCAGGTCAGCAAATTTTCCAACTGAGATACTGCCGGTTTCTTGATCGATTCCTAAAGTCGTTGCCGGGTTGATGCTCCCCCACCGTATAGCTTCTGAAATAGAAAGGCCAGTATATTCTTTTAATCTTCGAAGGGCAACATTCATGGTAACAGCACTGCCGGTTAGATTCCCATGGATATTTGGATCATCGTCAATCATTCTCAAGACACCTTCAGAAACGTAGACCTTCCTTCCATCCCGATAAGTTAAAGTGGTTCCATCAGGCATTCCAGTACCAACTAAAGAGTCAGTAACAATGACCTTTTTATTACGTGGTTTCACCTTATTGATATACCGGAAAAATGGTTTGGGCACATGCACTGGGCAACCAATCAGTTCAACACTCACCTCATCAAACATAACGACTGCGGTTTCTAATCCTGGCATCATAACTAAGGCTTCATTGGGATTTTCTTTAAAACCATGTGAGGCATCATATAAATGGGTAACATGTCTCACTCCAGCAAGGATAACTCTTTCAGTTTCTTCATAGCTGGCTTCGGTATGACCTAAAACACCAACTATTCCACGATAAGAAAGTTGCTCAGCAAGCCAAACTGCATTTGGAAGTTCAGGAGCGAAGGTGACAGTGCGGATAACATCTCCAACTTCGTTTAAAAGTCGGTTAACATCATCTTTTTTTGGGATTTGGAGATATTGCAAGGCGTGACCGCCTCGTTGAGAAGGAGTTAGCCAAGGTCCCTCAATGTGAACGCCGAGTAAAATATCACCATAATCTCGATTCTCTCTCGCTGTTCGTATTCTTTTTGCTTGACTCATGATTTGTTCGAATGGGTTGGAAAGAGTTGACCCAACGACACGAGTAACCCCAAAACGTGCGTATTCAGATAAACCTCTGACGATGTTTTCGGGGTCACTTTCCATAAAATCAACATCTTTAATCCCGTGAGTATGCATATCAATAAAACCAGGGGAAATAATCATTCCCTGGACATCAATTACTTTTTCAGCAGGTATCCCCGACCAATCCTCACCAATCGAAGCTATCTTTCCATTTTTGATGAATACATAACCCTTGGGAAGATCATGGGTCTCTGAAATGACTCTCCCGTTACAAATCAATAACTCCTCAGCCATTAGCGGCATTCCTCCATTTAATTGACATCAGGTTCAAGGGGTCCGGCAAGATCCTTAATGTAAAACAACTTCCCTGGCAATTGGGGCATAACCGAAGATGGAATCCACATATCTGGGCCATACTTTAATGTGACCCAAAAGGTCATTCCTTGATAAACCATATTCCTCACAGGAAGGAATCCATCTACTCCACCAATGGTATAATCGGCTTTCATAAATATTCCTGGACCAATCGTGTTGGCACGTGCTGGAACCAAGGTTATTCTACTTTTGAAGCTGGTAATGGAATTTTGAATTATCGTTAAGGGGTGAAGTTTTGCAGCAATACGATGTGTTGGTTGAAGCCATTCATCCATGTTTTTATAATCAGCTGCAAAATGGGGTTCCCAAAAAGCAATATGGAACACCCATCCAATCCCATAAATAACTACAAATTTCGCACCCTTTGCACGTAAATCCATAATCTGAGAACTATAACGAGGAAGCTCGTCGCGGGTGGCAAAATGACGTTGATTTACCGGTACAGTCAAGTTACCCAATGGACCATAAAGAGCATTTTCCATGGCATTCCTGAAAGCTCCAGGGTTGGAGGAAGGCAGAGTATTCCCTTCTTCGTCGCACCATTCATCCATATTGAATCCATGGACATGTTGACAATCTACGTTCCAGCGTTTTAAAAATTCAACTGCCCATCGATACATTCCCATTGGTCCAACGGATAAAATTAAAATAAGGTCTCGATCTTCGTCTTTTGCTAATTTGATTTGATAAGCGATTTCGTGTCCCATGAGAGTGTTAAAATCTTCTAAACTTTCGGCTTTGATCGGTTGAAAATCCTTATGCCACCAGCTTTCTCTCTTACTAACATCTTCTGGTTTATTGCTGCAACATTGATCAATCTTCTTCAGATCCCACGCCGACGGGAAGAAGTTTTCAAACAACGATCCTTGAATGGTATTGAGTAAATTGATTTGTTTCATTAGCTAGCCTCCATGTTTTTTTACAGATTATTCATTATCTTCTCCGACTTGTTATACGGCTAATAGTTACCGCAGTAATAATAATTAAACCAATAACAACGTCTCTTAGGTAGGGATTGACATTCATAATGACCAAGGCATTTCCAATTAATCCAATTAGAACGACTCCCAGAAAAATACTTAACGCACTGCCCTCTCCACCGGTGATCGCCACTCCTCCTACAACCACCGCTGCTAAAGCATCAAGAGTGTAAGCATCTCCTGTTGTCGCCAGAGCTGAACCAACACGTGAGATCAATATCAAAGCAGCAACGGCATTCAATAAACCGACCATTACATAAGCAGTTAAAGTCATTCGGTCAGTATTTATACCAGACACGTACGCTGCTTTTTTATTTCCCCCAATAGCATAGAGGTATCTCCCATATTTTGAATAGCTTAATATAATATGACTAATGACGACTACGCCGATAAAAAATAAGATAGCAATCGGAATATAATTCATTATCCGACCTCGGCCAACAGTTTCAAATTTTCCAAATAACATAAATGAAGCACCACCGCTCAGCAATAAAGCTAAGCCTTTATATATTGAGCTAAATCCAAGTGTAATGATAAAAGAAGCAGCTCTTGATTTAATCACAGTTGTTCCATTAATAAATCCTAATACGATACCCACTAAGCACGAAACAACAATCGCTAATGGAATTGAGGAAGAGTTAAATCCATTGGGATTGCTCCCTTCTGGTAAACCTCCTACTTTTTGAATTATCATGGCTAAGATCATACCAATGAGTGAAACCTGAGAACCTACCGATATATCGAATTCTCCCGATATCAGCAGCATTCCAATGCCACTGGCAATGATTCCCAATACTGAAATTTGTTGAAAAATATTAATGAGATTCGTAACCCGGATAAATCTTGGATTAATAAGGGTAGCGAACAGTGAGATAACAATAATTAATAAAACAAGAATAATTGATTGGTTAAGGTTTCTGCCAATAATTTTTCTTGAATTTAAATTGGTTTTTATCATTGTCGTTAATCCTTTTCGTTAACGCCCATTGAATAGCGAAGAATGTTTTCTTCAGTAATATCATTTCCTTCAAGCACTGTTATAAGTTGGCCGTTTCTCATAATTCCAACCCGATCACAAACAGCAATTAATTCAGGATTGTCGGAAGATATTAATATAATTATTTTCCCTTGTGCTGCTAAATTATCGATTAATTTATATATTTCACTTTTGGCTCCAACATCTATTCCAACAGTAGGTTCGTCAAATAATAATATTTCCGCTCCTGCAAATAACCATTTTGCCAAAACCACCTTTTGTTGATTTCCACCACTCAGATTCAATACCAACTGAGAAATGCTTGGTGTCTTAATATTCAATTGTTCAGAAATGAATTGGGTTTCGTTTCGCTCAATAGCGAGATTCAGCATTCGATTAGCCTCTTTGGCTAATTTAACCAGACTGATATTTTCAAAAATCGGTCTCATCATAATTAAACCACTATCTTTACGATCTTCGGTTAAGTATCCTATTCCCTTTTTTATGGCATCATTTGGATTAGTTGGGGTGATTTCTTTTCCTCGATAAATGAGTTTTCCTGAATCTTTTTGATCTAACCCAAAGATCATGCGTATTAGTTCGGTTCTTCCAGCGCCAACCAAACCACCAATACCAAAGATTTCTCCAGCTTTAACTTGAAAAGAAACATGTTCTATGACTCCTTCTCGATGATAGTCAATAACTTCAAGTATCCCAGCTTCGGCTGACTGGAATTTTCCCTTCTCCCTCGAATAAAGGTTGGTGGTAGAACGACCAATCATCTGACGAACAATATCATTTAAACTGATCTCTTTTATTGGTTGAGTACTTACTTTTTTGCCATCCTTGAAAACCGTTACCCGATCGCTAATTTCAAATATTTCATGAATATTATGGGAAATATATATGACGCTTAATCCCTTTTGGGTATATCTACGAATGATATCAAACAGTATCTTTTTTCCTTTTTCATCAAGAGATGCCGTAGGTTCATCGAGAATAAGAATTCTTGCCTTCCGAGAGAAAGCTTTTGCGATACTAATCAACTTTTTTTCTGCAAATGTAAGTTGCTTTATTTTTTTCCCAGCCGGAATATCAATTCCTAATTCATGAAGAAGCTCATTGGCAGCTTGAGTACAATTGGACTCCTTTACCAACCCAATTTTATTAGAAGGAAGATTAAATAAATATATATTGTCAGCAATTGAAAGCTCCTCAACCAACTGGTTTTCTTGATGAACAGTTTGAATACCCAATTCAATCGATTTGGAAGGATCCAAATATGGATAAACGTTATTATCAATCTTTATTTGCCCTGAATCAGGTCGAATCGATCCAGCAATAATTTCAACAAATGTTGATTTACCAGCTCCATTTTGACCAACAAGAGCCTGAACCTCACCGTATTGCAGATCGAAATCAACTCCATCCAAAGCTTTCACACCCGGATAGGTTTTGTTGAATCCTATAGCTTGAAGGACGGTCAAAGACTCCATTTATTGCCCCCCATCGAAACCTCATTCACAAAACAATCAGGGGACTTTTGAACAATTCTCAAAAGTCCCCTTTCATTTTACTTCGAATTTCAAAGATCAAAAAACCATTCTAAAAAAACACTCACATTAATTATTCAGTGAGATTTAACTTACAAATGTTGATTAAGAAATTAATAATATTAAACTAAAAATTCTATCTTGCTCTCAGTTCTGGTTTATATTGACCAGTTTTAATAAATTCATTTACGACTGGCAGCCAGCTTTCATCCATATCCCATGGGATGAGATCAGCTTCCCAGGTTTTCTGATTTACCCAAATAACTGGAGAATAAGTCTTTTCCTGGTAGGTCTGTCCCTTTAACTTTGCGATTAAATTAGCTGCACAGATCATACCGTGTAAACCAGGTGATTGGCTGAGACAAAAATCTATATTTCCTTTTTTGAGATTTTCCACATCCATCGGACCACCATTTACCGAAACAACATAAACTTGATTTCGAGGAACATTTTCTTCCCTTAAAGCTTGAATAATACCCTCGGTAATTTCCTGGCAGGAACCGACCGCAACATTGAATTCCAAGCCTGATTGTATGAGGGTTTTCATTACTGATAAAGATTTGTCGGTAGCATAATCACCGTATTGGACATCGGTTGATAATTTCATGTCGTTGAGTTTCGATATTTCATCCTTGAAACCAGCAATGCCTTGCATTACTGGAGGAGTGCCTGCAAAGCCTTGAATATTGATGATCGAAATAGGTCCTTCGATGTCACTTCTTAAGTTGCGAGCAATATAACGATAAATTTCATTCCAGTTAAAATCGATATCAGCAAAAGGCTTGCCTTTCCCTTCGGCAACTCCACTCTCAGTTACTTGAATTGGGATACCAGCTTCATTGGCTAAGCGACATGAATATTCAGCACTTTCAGGGGTTGCAGCTGTTATATTGATTCCATCGACACCCATGGTAATCAGATTTTCAACGGCTTTGGTTTCTTCATCGGCTTTATAATTGTGGTGAAGACGGACTGTTTTTACCCCTTCTTTTTCTGCTACCAACTCAAATCCTTGGACAAATGCTGAAAACCATCCAATTTCATACGGAATCACATAACCTACTGTCAACTGCTTATTCTCTTGTGCTCCTGCAAAAGCTATTGTTGAAAGTACCATGACAAAAACCATTAAAATTACAACAAAATTCTTTAGTTTTCCCATCTTTCAGCCTCCCGTAATTTGTTTTATAAATGAAACAAATATTTGCCAAAATTATATAATATCTCATTGGTCATTTGTCAAACACGAAATTATTACACCATAAAAAGTTACTAATTCCTTTTATTATTGCTTTATTTCCTGGTTTCATATCAATCCCCCTTTAATCGATAATAATGATATTTCTATTTTACTGTTCTTATTTTATTATTTACTATAATGTAAATATTTTCTGATTGTAACAATCTTAAATTGATAAATTTAATCCATAAAGTTCCACGATGTTATATTGCTTAAGTTGAAAAAGCTAAAAATAAAAATTTTAACTAGATCACTTTTGGTTTTTAAAGTGAAAGAGCGATCCGTTCCTTATCATTATAATTCATCAAACTTATTTTGTTATACTTGTTTCAAGATAATTAAAAACTTATTGGTTTCAACAATGGAATTTAAAAGGCTTAAAATAAGCAATCGTACACTTCATGAATAACAAAGAATATTATTTGAACAATAAGGAGGTTCCAACCATGGAGAAATTTCATCATCTTTTTCAACCAATCATGATCGGAAAAATCGAAATTCCCAATCGCATCTGTCACGTTCCTACTGACATCAGTTCTTCTCATATTGATGGTTCGGTCACCGAAAGAGATATTCATCATCATGCTACGATAGCTCAAGGTGGAACTGGTTTTATAATTGTTGGAGCGACCTCAGTTGATGGAAAAAATGGCCGTTCAACTGTAACGAACTTAGTTGCTGACGAAGACTACTTTATCCCTGGATTGGCACGATTGGCTGATTCAATGCACCATTATGGTGCAAAATGTGCCGTTCAACTTCAGCATCCAGGCCGGCAAGCAGCCTTACCACGAGAAGGGAAAATTACTTCCAACGATATGGCAGTGAGTCTCCCTTGGTCGCAAAGCCGAACAATTGTTTATGCCAATGCCGACGAAAGCAAAAAAACAGTGCGGGTCTTATCCACTGATGAAGTTATTCAATTAATCGAACTTTTTTCCGAAGCGGCTTGGAGGGTAAAACAAGCCGGTTTTGATGCAGTTGAGCTTCACGCTGCCCACGGATACCTCCTTTCACAATTTATGAGTCCCTATCTCAACAAACGTACTGATCGATTTGGGGGAAGTTTTGAAAATCGTCTCCGCTTACCATTAGCCATTGTAGATTCAATTCAAAAGAAATGCGGAAAAGATTTCCCGGTTCTTATTCGTTACTCGGTTGATGAATGGGTTCCAGGAGGTCGAGACCTTTCCGAATCAATTGAAGTGGCCAAAGAATTTGAACAAG
>JAAYUT010000029.1 GCA_012517485.1 Candidatus Atribacter fermentans | reverse complement strand
GCAAAAAAAACTGGAAGAGAAAATAATTGAAGAACAACTGGTATTAAAGAGGAGGGAACTTTCAGATCTTTATAATATGATAATGGTAAAGGATGAAGAAAATTATCGTCATTTTGCCGATGCTCATGAGAAATGGCTTATTGCTCAAAAAGAAATAATCGAAACCAACGAAAGTCTCCAACTCATTGCAGGAAATCCAGAAAAACTTAATTCTTTGATAAAAGAACTACAAGAAACTCATATCTCCCAACTTCAGGAAGAAAAAAAATCTCTCGAGCATGAGCTCAATGTCCTTATTCAAAAAATCGGTCAAGATGAGCAAGAAAAAGGAGCTATAATCGAAAGAATGACTTCTTTAGAAAACAACCAAACCCTGGGAGAACTCCTTTTTGAAGAGCGCTTTAACCGAGAAAAGTTACACAGTAATCTAAAGCGTTGGGCGACCTTGGTATTAGTTCGTCATTTCTTAAAACAAACCCAAAATAGTTATGAACAAAATCGACAACCACGAGTTATCCAAGAAGCTCAACAATTTATTCAACAAATAACCAATCATCGTTATCACCTATTCAGCTCACTTGATAACCAAACAATTTATTTGGAAGAACAAAACCATCTGAGGAAAAAAGAAAATGAATGGAGTAGTGGTTTAGCTGATCAAGTTTATTTATCTATACGTTTTGGCCTAGCATTGGAATTTGGTCGGATAAATGAACCACTTCCTATCCTCTTAGATGATATTTTAGTGAATTTTGATCCATCAAGACAAATTGCTACTGCAAAAATTATTCTTCAACTTTCAGAAGAAAATCAAATATTTCTTTTCTCTTGTCATCCAGAAACCATAAATATCATTCAAAGAGCGAAGACTTTATATAATTTAGAACATATCCCAGTTGTTTTTTACCATATCAAAGATGGAGTAATTACGGTTGCTTCAAATAATTTGTTAGGAACAGAACTATAATTTATTTAATAAGATTGAAGAAATGAGGAATTGATCAATGACTGAATGGAAAGCATACGTCGATGGATCTTATAATAACCATAAAGTAGGCTATGGAGCGGTTATAATTCACAAAAATAAAGTCAAGATTGAGTTATTTGGTTTAGTACCTAAAGAATTCAGTCATTCCCGTCAAGTCGGGGGAGAACTTTTTGCTGTCATGCAGGTAGTTCAATGGTGTCAAAAAGAAAAAATACCAGAAATAACTATAAACTTTGATTATTGGGGTATTCAGAAATGGGTCACCGGAGAGTGGAAAACGAATATCAGCTTAACCAAAAACTATGCGAGTTTTATCCAAAATTCTCCAATTCAAATTCATTGGCAAAAAGTAAAAAGCCATTCTAGTAATCTATGGAACCAGCGTGCTGACGAGTTAGCAAAAAAGGGTGCACAGATAAACAATTGAATTAACCCATAAAATAACATGCGCATCCCGAGGCTTTGTACTTAGAAGCAGTGAGGATTGCATCTTTTCATTATTTTTAAAAACACTAAATGAGATTGCCACGTCGCTGCGCTCCTCGCAATGACGGAGCAGTAAAAACCCAAATCCCCCGAACCCCTTTTTAAAGGGGCAGATTGTTTCTTGAGCATATATTTCCATCATCTTCTGGTGTTTCAAAGTATTATGAGGATCCCCCCTCAATGTGGGAATGAACTGAACATTTCCCCTCCGTGGGGTGCCGTTTTATGGCGGGGAGGGCTCCTTTCAACCGTCATCCTGAGGCTTCGTTTTTCGAAGCCGTGAGGACCTCATCTTTTCAATTCTTTTTTAATAAAAACTTTAAAAGGATGAGATTCTCACGTCGTCCGGTTAAAGTCACCGGACTCCTCAGAATGACGGAGTGGGCGGATGGGATTCTCATGTTGCACAAGACGCTCCTTAGAATGAAAAACTGGGTAGTAAGATTGCCACATCGCTTAGGACGCTCCTTGCAATGACGGAGTGAGATAGATATTATCATCCTCAATTGGTGCCAAAAAAGTGGCATGAGAGTCTATTCAATTTTTATTCAATAATTCATTTTTTAATTAAATTTAAAAGGATCCTATCCAATACAAGTTAGAGTTGCAAAATAAAGTCTATGGATTATAACTGACAAGGTCCACAAGTTGGAGTTGGACTGCAAGGAGCGCAAGTTGGTGTTGGGGTTGGACAGGTATTGCAAGTATTACAAGTTGTACAGGTCGGGGTTGGGGTTGGACAGGTTGTACATGGATTGCAACTCGTGCATGGATCGCAGCTCGTGCAAGCAGGAGTAGATGAAGGTTTTGGTGTTGCTGTCGGGGATGGGGTTGGTGTCGAACTGCCCGAACCACTGCTAAGAGCTTTCCATAAACAACCAGACATGGTGAGTGTTAGTAATAAAAATGAAACAACCAGAACTATCCAATAATTCCTTTTCATTCAGATGACCTCCTCTGCTATTAAACCATTGCTATATTATCACTTTTTAAGTAACATTCCAAATAGAATTCCATATCATTTTTTTTCTTGCCAAAGAGTCTTATCTTTGCTATTACCATAAAACAAATAAGTAATTTGAGAGAAGTAAATCTATCCTGTAAATACCAGTATGTTTTTTATAGATATCTCCTTAAGAGTAACCAACCAGGATCTCATCATGGGCT
>JAAYUT010000028.1 GCA_012517485.1 Candidatus Atribacter fermentans | reverse complement strand
CAGCCATCAATTATCATCGGAAAACACCAAAATACTATTGAGGAAATTAATAGTGAATTTGTCCAGGCCAACAATATTGCCGTGGTGCGAAGATTATCCGGTGGGGGAGCAGTATATCACGATTTAGGCAATCTAAATTTTACATTTATCGTGAAAGCATCAGACAATTCGTTGGATTTCGATTTTAAAAAATTTACTGAACCAGTAATCACTGCTTTGAAACGGATTGGAATTCCTGCTGAATTTAATAGTCGAAATGATTTATCTATTGAAGGGAAGAAGTTTTCCGGAAATGCACAATATATCAAGAAAGGAAAATGTCTTCACCATGGAACCTTGCTTTTCAATACCAATTTAAATCATCTGGAAATAGCACTGAGGGTATCAATCGATAAAATTGAATCAAAAGGAATTAAATCTATTCGGAGTCGGGTGACCAATATTTATCCCTATTTAAAGAAACCCTGTTCTATAGAGGAATTTAAAAATTTACTTTATAATCAATTTTGCTTAGTTGATGAAAGAATTCAGTCGATATCTTTCACAGAAAATGACCGACACCAGATCGAGGCATTAGCTCAGAATAAATATCGAACCTGGGAATGGAATTATGGTGAATCGCCTTTTTTTACAATTAAAAAATCTCAACGCTTTGAATTTGGCAAAATCGAAGCTTGGCTGGATGTGAATCAAGGAATAATTCGACAATGCAAATTTTATGGTGATTTTTTTGGAAGGGAAGATAAGGATGACATTGAAAATTTATTGGTTGGTATCCGCTATGAGAGAAATGATATCGCTTTGAGATTGCGAGATATTCAGATTGGAAGCTATTTTTATGGATTGAATACCGAGCAGCTCATTAAGCTTATCATTTCTTAGTTGATGAAAAGAGGGGATATAAACGTGATTCGAACCAAAGTCAGTGAAGTCAAAGAAATCCGAACTCCTCATGGGAAAAAGGTACGCTGGCTGATTTCAAAAGAAATGGGTGTTCCTCGTTTTGAAATGAGACATTTCACCATCACCGATAACAGCCAACCCTCGGAAGAAGCTCATCCTTGGGAACATGAGGTCTATGTTCTTTCGGGAAAAGGTATCATTAAAAGTGGAGACACTGAAATCGAAATCGAACCAGGAGATGCAATTTATATTGCACCGAATGAACCACATTTAGTACGAAACCTCGCTCATCAAGAATTAACTTTCCTTTGTATCATTCCAGCCGGGTGCGAAGATCGGGTAAAAGGATAGTGTTTTTTTATTCTAAAGGAGTTGAAGTGGAATGAGGGATCAAGTTATTCGAGCCATCCGAAGAGAACATCCTGACTACGTTCCTTTGTTCATCTGGAACCAAGACTATGATCAATCAGATATTGTTTACGGTGAAATACAAAAACATTTTTTAGGAGAAAATAGAGACTATTCAGAGTGGGGATTTTTTTGGTCAAGAAAAGATGAGACTATGGGCCAGCCGTGTGATCCCTTCATTAAAGATTGGGATGAAATCGATAAGCTTGAACCACCACCAATTAACCGACCAGGTCGGTATGACGACCTCCTCAAAATGAAAGAAACCTATCCGGAAAAATTTCTCATGGCGAGTTTGGCTTTGTCAGGATTTACTACCATTACTTTTTTGGCTCGTTTTGAGGAGGTATTAATTCATTTATATACTCAATCAAGACAATTGGAGCGATTAATCGACGTCGTTTTTAACTTTGAAGAAAGTCTGATAAGGGAGGTTTCGAGTTTTGGTGTTGATGGAATTATTTTTTTGGATGATTGGGGAACGCAAAAAGGCTTGATGATTTCACCCGATCTGTGGAGGAAAATTTTTAAACCACGCTATCGGAAACAATTTGATTTAGTTCATCAGCAGGGAATGTATGTTTACTTCCATTCTTGTGGATTTATTTACCCAATCATTTCAGATTTTATCGAGATTGGTGTCGATGTTCTCAATATCAGTCAACCCAATCTCTATGATATTCCTCGATTGGGAAGAGATTTTGGGGGGAAGGTTTGTTTTTGCTGTCCGGTAAGTTATCAAACTACCGGCATATCTGGAAACCCTTCAGAAATTGAAGAATACACCAAACATTTATTTGAACACTTAGGCAGGTTTCATGGAGGCTTGATAGGGTATGCTGAAGAATATCATTCAATTGGAATGAGCGAGGAGAACTATCGAGCTAGTATTCGAGGATTTAAGAAATTACGCTATTCATAAAGAAAAAAGGCAGCCAATATTTTTATAAAAAGAGGTCATTCTTATGGAGCCTATTTCACCTGAAGCTGCCTATTGGGTGGCGATTGCCCACCTTCCAAATTGGAGCAGAGAAAAAATCAATGATTTTTTTGACCGGTTATTGAGAAATCGTTTTGCTTTTCATGACTTTTTTGCTTTAAAACCTGAAGAATGGGAAGGTCTTTTTCATTTCCCCCAAGAAGAAATAGCAATTCTGAAATCGGTTCAAGAAAAATTTCCCTATTATGCAACTATTACCCAAAAAATCTCTGAACGGGGTTTTGATGTCGTACCAGTTCATTCCCGTTTTTATTCTGCCCATTTACGAGAAAAGCTTGGAAAATCTCATGCTCCAACTCTCTTTTACACTAAAGGGAATATTGCTCTTTTTAATACACCAGCAGCATGTATTTTGGGATCCAACCATGGTTCTGGAAATGGGTTGATATTTATACAGAACCTGGTACGACGTTTTGTCAAGGAAGATATTACTTTGATTACCACGATTGAACCTGGCTATCATCGTTACATTCTCAACTTATGTCTTCAATTTGGAGGGAGGTCTCTCGTTCTATTGGATCAAGGTGTACTCTCTTTAAAAAGACCGTTAAATGCTTTTGATCAGTATGTGGCGAATGGACAAGTGCTATTCCTTAGTACTGTCTTTCCTAAAAATAATAATGGGAAAAAATGGGCTTTACAACGTGATTTACTCCAATATGGGTTGGCCAAAGACATTTTTATTGCTGATGCGATTGAGAAAAGAGAAATATGGCGATGGATCTTGAGAGGGTTGAGACAAAATAAAACCTTTTTTGTCAGATATCCCGAAGAAAATGAAAAAAGTGCCAATCGTTATTTTATTGCGAATGGTGCTATTCCGGTTGATCTCAACGGCAAAATTATCAAAAAATTTGATTGATTTCAAATCAGGGGGGTTTCATTATGGGATTTCAAAGAACCAAATTTTTCTCATTTTTCTTGATATTTTTCTTGGTCGTCTTGTTAATGATGATGATACAAATTCCTTTAAGTGGAAAGGAAATCATCAACCTTCCCCAAATTGAACAAAATGATAATGATTTGATCTCGGCTATAATCAGTCGAAAAGCAGAACGCCAGTTTTCGGGAGAACCTATACCTATGGAAGATCTCGCTAAGGTTCTCTGGGCTGGATGTGGAATAAAAAGAACTCAGGTTGATAGCATTTCTCATGCAACTCGAACCATTCCCTCAGCCATGGGGATCTATCCTATCGGAGTATATGTGTTTTCTTTACGGGTTAACGACCTCTCACCCGGTATTTATCTTTACTTGCCTGAAAAACATGCTCTCCAAGAAATTTCGGGTGAAGATGTAACTGAGACATTATCCAAAATAACCAATCAAAGAGTGGTGCAAAATGCTTCTTTAGTTTTTGTTATAGCTTTTCATTTAGAAAAATCGTCACGAATGAATGAAAAATTTGCTTACCTTGAAGCCGGTGAGGTCGTTCAAAACATCAGTTTAATGGCAGTAGATTGTGGATTGGGAAGCTATGTAATTGGCTCGTATCGACCAGACAGAATAATCGAGGTTCTCAACCAAGAAAATATTGAACCGATTGTATTGATGGCAGTGGGAAAACCACTTCCATAACATAAGGAATAAATTAAAAACCGCGGTTTTTTTGAAGAGAATTATACTTCAACCGCGGTTTTTAAAGTAATTCGGTTTTTTACCGGATATAATCTTTAGAAAGAACCTCAATTTGTACAATTTTTTCTGGGCTATCGATTAAGAATCCACCGGTCTTCACTGTTGGCAGGAAACCATAGAGTTTGTAATGATAGAGGACTAATACCCCATAGAAACCAGCCAGATATTGTTGTGAATCAATGGCAGCGGTCATGTACCCTTCTTTTAATCCAACTAATGTTCCCGGAGTCATATCAAAACCACCGGCAATGACTTCACCAGGTTGCCTTCCAACTGCTTTTAAGGCATCGGTTATACGATCGGTTACGATTCCACCTAAGCCTATCATAAAGGTTGCTTCAGGATGAGAAATAAGATAGGAAGTTAATCTTTGCTCAACGGTAGTCATTTCCAAACCACCGGCATCGATGATCTCCGATGAAGTGATTCCAAATTCTTCCATAGCCTTTTTAACACCATCAGAACGAACAACTCCATACATCGCTCCTGGAACTTCAACCGGCATAGCGACGTGGGCTTGGCTGAGGTCTAATCCTTTCTTTTTTCCTTCCTCAAAAAGCCGCACTGCCAAATCATAACCGGCTTTGAATTCGTCCTGCCCAATATAGGTCAAACGTTTGTTTCCTCTGTCACCTTCTGTATCATCGTTATCAATGGCTACGACTGGAATGCCTTTGGCTAAAGCATCTTCAACTAATTTATCCCACACGGTATCATCATTTATTACTAAAGCAATTCCATCGACATTCATTGCTATTGCTTCTTGCATTCTTTTTTGCTGAAGGGCAAGATCTCCACCAACTAAATCAAAATCCACCTTACAGTTCAGCAACTGTGCCGCATCCTGGGCACCCTTGACAACGACTGCCCAAAAAGGATCATCGCCTCCATGGGTTACAAAACGGAAATACAATTGTTTTGATTCGTTTTCCTGAGCAAACGCTACCGTCCCCATAACCAAAACTAACACGAGAAGGAGTAAAATAATAGTGAGCTTTTTAAACATTTATGTCCCCCCTATTATATTGATATTTATTATATTGTGCCATATTTTCATTTTTTTGCAAACTTGAAAATGATGGAAAGCAGAGAAAGGAGGACAAGATAAGGAGATCTGATTGCTTATTAAAGTGGTGTATCTCTTTTCTATATTTAAAACTACGATATAATAATCATATGTGTGGACGATTTGCCTTAATTATTAGTCAAGCGGAATTAGAAAAAATATTTGGGTTGAGATTGGATGAAGAATTTAATCCCCGATATAATATTGCTCCCAGTCAAACTGTGCCAGTAATCACCTTTCAGGAAAAGGATAAAAAGAAAAAGATTTCCAGCATGAAATGGGGTTTGGTGCCTTCTTGGGCTAAAGACCCCTCGATCGGAGATCGGATGATTAATGCTCGTTCAGAAACCATTCATGAAAAACCCTCTTTTCGTAATGCCTTTCAGAGAAGGAGGGCTTTGATTCCCGCCAGTGGTTTTTTTGAATGGAAGAGAGAAGGAAATGCCAAAACTCCCTATTTTATTGGAATGAAAGAAATGAAAACCTTTGCTTTTGCAGGTTTATGGGAGCGTTGGATACATGACGATAATTTCTTAGAAACCTTTACGATTTTAACCACCGAAGCAAACGAACTGGTCCGTCTGATCCATAACCGCATGCCGGTTATAATTCCGGAAAATGCTTACGATAAGTGGCTTCATCCTTCTACTGAATTATCTCAAATTATTCCTCTTTTAGCGCCTTATCCAGAAGACACGATGCAAGCATATCCCATATCGAAATTGGTGAATAACCCCAAGAATGATGGTCCTGAAATTCTGGAAAGAGTTGGATAGTTCTTAACAATCTTTTTTTAGAAATGACTTTCATACCGTTTTATCGTATCAGATGAGGGTGAAAATATTATTTAGAAATCAATTACTCCCTTTTGCAAAAGAGGTAAGGGGGATTTAAATTTATTCCTACTCCGTCATTGCGAGGAGCGTCCTATGCGACGTGGCAATCTCATTGAGCCATTCTTTCCTTCTGAGTAAGGAGGCGTTTTTGACCGGATATGTTAAGAATCTCAAGAAATATCTGGGGTCAGGTCTTGATTCTTGAATTTATGAAAAAGGCTGTGGTTTAAAGAAATTATGAATAAATCTAAAAGATGAGATCCTCACGCAGAAAAGCACCGATCAGGATGACGGCATTTTTTAATGGTTATTCTGAGGAGTCCGGTGTCTTTGACCGGACGACGTGAAAATCACATCCTTTAAAGTTTTTTATGAAAAAAAGAATCTAAAAAGATAAGCTCATCAATCTATTTAAAAAAAACCGCTTATGAAGAAATATATATTTATTAAAATTATTTAAAAAATAAAGGAGGAGAGTTAATGACCAATCGAAAAACCTGGACCGAGGAAATTGAAGTCAATGCTCGCGATATCATTGAAAAAATTAAGGATCTTATTCAAGAAGGAAATGTTCGGCGGTTGATTATTAAAAAAGAAAACGGCGATCTGCTTTTAGAAGTTCCTCTCACGACAGGCGTGGTTGCCGGTGGAATAGTGACCTTGGTTGCTCCGGTTCTTGCAGCATTAGGAGCGATGGCAGCTCTTTTAACTAAAGTAAAGTTTGAAATTGTAAGGGTTGAGGAAGAGAAAATCAAAGAAAAGAAGGACGATGAAAAATAGGAAAGATGACTACGAATAAGGAGGGTAATTATTAAATGGCTTCAAATAGAATAAAAACTTTGGTTTGTTATTATTCTCTGGATGGGAATACTCGGCATATCGCTAAGGCTATCCAACAGAAAATTGATACCGAGATATTAGAATTAAGAATGAAAAATCCCATTAAATACAAAAGTTTTTTAAAGTATTTTATTGGAGGCATGCAAGTCGTTTTTCGAAGCCGACCTCCTCTTCTTCCTCTGGGGAAAGACCTTCGGGATTACCATTTGATTATTTTTGGAACGCCAGTATGGGCAGGGAATTATGTCCCAGCGTTTCGAACGCTTTTTACCTCTAATGAACTCAAAAAGAAAAAAATTGCCTTTTTTGCTTGTTGTGGAGGAAAAGTCGGAAGAACTTTTGATAACTTTAAAAAAATTTTAAAAGGGAATGAATTTTTAGGAGAGATTGAGTTTCAGGAGCCTTTAAAAAATGATCCAAATGGGGCTAAGGAAAAAGCCCAACGATGGGCTCAGGAAATACTGGGAAAGGCAAAAAGTGATTCATAAAAAACCACGTCTTCTTTCTCCCTTGATGGGAGAAGGTGAGGATGAGGGTGAAAATACTTTTATCAAAAACGTCATTGCGAGGAGTGTCCTATGCGACGTGGCAATCTCATTAATTGGAATTGGTGTATCGTGAGAAGTAAACCGTGAACCGGATTAAAAAATAAATCTTTGATACAAAGATATTTTGAAATATTTTTGTAAATTTCATTTTAACCAGGAAAAAATGAAAGGCAACCTACCCCCGCTAAGCGGCACCCCTCCACGGAGGGGAATTGTTGAATATATATTCCCCCATTGAGGGGGGAATCATTTGGAATATTTTCAGGATAGAATAATTTAAAAAAACATTGGGATAAAATTGCACTGTGAATAAAAAAAAATGAATCGAAAGGAGGGGATCAAGATATGGATGATTATTTGATTTGCAAACCAAATAAGAAAAAAAGAAATATATCACTGTATCATAAATTTCTCAAAATTTTTGGTATTTCTCTTCTTTGTGGATTATTCTTCCTCAATATCTGGATAGCTGATGGGCAAGGAAATGAAAATTTTAATTATCAAGATTTCCAACCTGCCAAACAGGGAGAAGAGATACCAAATTTTCCAATGGTCACTGAATACCTTTCTATAATGAACAAAGCTGAACTTTCTCCGGCATCAATTTACCAGGTTCATCTCAAACCAACAGCTCAACAATATGATCTTATAGTTATTTTAATTCACAATTTTTCTGCTTCCCTTTATAGATTTAAAGCCGATTTTCAAGAAGTTGACCTGTTAGCTACCTATCCTAATGCTACAATAAATGATGTTAAAGTTTTGGTCAGTGAAAGGGAAAATCAAATCCATCTTTGGAGTCAAGCGCCCTTTTCAGCTCTAGAACAAGAAGTCATTTTAGAGTGGGATGGGAATAATTTCATTGAAAAATTCCGAAAGCGTTTTGATCCGACTTTGGAGGTTTTAGAACAACAAAAAAGATTTATTGAAAATGGAGAATGGGAGAAAGTTGTAATCCCTGAAGAACTCGACCTCCAATATCCAAATTTCTATTCCGACTTCAACCAAATGGGAAAATTTGCACTGCAGACCGCACATCAAATTGCTTTGGAAAAATATAAAAAGAAAT
>JAAYUT010000207.1 GCA_012517485.1 Candidatus Atribacter fermentans | reverse complement strand
GAAGATGTACTCACCCTTGAAAGTTATTATAGGGAACAGTACTGGCCGTAAGAAAGTAATACAAATCATGAAAAAGATGAAAATAGATTATGTAACTATTGAAGAACGACAGAGTACCTTAGAAGCTCGAAAGCTTTATTTTAAAATGAACCCACCCCGAGGGCTTAAAAGATTTTTACCAAAAGGTTTATTATTTCCTTCAGTAGCCATTGATGATTGGTCAGCGGTTATTCTTGGCCAGCGCTATCTATCCCAATATTCATTGGACGGTGACAAACATGATCTTCCCTCATGAAGTTGGTCCTATCCTGACGAATTTAGCGAGGAAAGCTATTGAATACTATTTAATTCACCGAACCTATCTTCCTGTACCCATGAACCTCCCTCGGGAATTCTATGAACAAAAAGCCGGGGTTTTTATTTGCCTAAAAATTCGTGGGCATCTGCGAGGGTGTATTGGAACTTTTCATCCCCAACACGAGCATATCATCGCTGAAATTATTCATAATGCAGTTAGTGCAGCTGTTGAGGATCCTCGTTTTCCTGCCGTGACTCTCGAAGAACTTCCCAATATAAACATTACTGTTGACATTCTCACTCCTCCTGAATCGGTTGACACTCCTGAACAACTTGATCCAAAAAAATATGGCGTAATCGTTCAAAGGGGTTGGCGCAGAGGGCTTTTACTCCCGGACATTGAGGGAGTCAATTCCATTGAAGAGCAGATTCGTATTGCTCGATCCAAAGCTGGAATTAAAACAAATGAGCCAATTGAACTTTATCGATTTCAAGTTGAACGATACAGTGAACCAGAAAATAAAGAGGAAGATTAGCAATGATTGAAGCTCAATATTGGACGGTTGATTCAAATCAGAAAGTAAGATGCCTCCTGTGTCCACATCAATGTCGCATTCACCCTGGAGGACGTGGACTTTGCCAAATTCGAGAAAATAGAGATGGAATTTTATATGCTTTAACCTATAACCGGATTTCAGCTATTCACCTGGATCCGATCGAAAAGAAACCTTTGTACCATTTTTTCCCTGGGAAAGAAATTCTTTCAATAGGAAGTGTGGGTTGTAATTTAAAATGCCAGTTTTGTCAAAACTGGGAGATCTCGCAAACTGGTTTTATAGATAATCTAACCCTCATTGATTCCGAAAAAATTATTTCACTCGCTCAATCACAGAGATCGATAGGAATTGCCTATACTTATAATGAACCCTTTATCTGGTGGGAATTTGTAAAAGAAACCAGTGAAAAAGCAAAAAAGGCTCACTTGAAAAATGTTTTGGTGACCAATGGATATGTCAATTCAAAACCACTCCTGGATCTCCTCCCTCTTATCGATGCGATGAATATTGATTTGAAAGCGATGGACGAAGATTTTTATCGAAAATACTGTGGAGGTTCTTTAACACCAGTTTTAGAAACGATTGAAATGAGTTATCGAAATAAAGTACATATTGAAATCACCAATCTTTTAGTAACCGGTCTGAATCATACACTGGAACACCTTCACCGTTTAGTTGATTTTGTTGCTTCAATAAATCCTGATATCCCTCTCCATTTTTCACGATATTTTCCAGCCTATAGGATGGAAACGCCATCAACCGATCCCGAGGTGCTCCTCACTGCCTATCGGATTGCTCGACAGAAATTACACTACGTCTATTTAGGGAACTATTACGGAACCGAAGGTCAAAACTCTTATTGTTCTCAATGTGGAAGGCTTTTAATCTCTCGAAGTGGCTATCATACTTCTATTCTCCATTTGGAAAACGGTCATTGTCAAAGTTGTAAAACTCCTTTCCCTTTGGTAGATGAATGAAGCGTTCTCGATTAATATTGATATTCCTCTTTGGATTTGCAGGTATTCTTATCATATGGATGATAAACAAACCGATTCCCTTAAAACACTTTATTTATGAAGGTTTTGATACTTGGATTGAAATAGATCTTCCATCCCATCATCAGGACATTTCACAAGATATTAGCTCCATGATCCGAGAAATGGATGAAAAATGGGATCGATTTGATCAAAGGAGTGAAATTTGGAAAATAAATCAAAGCCAAGAACCAATTATAGTTCATGAACACACCTACGATTTGTTGAGACGTGCTCAAGAACTACAGCAGCGTACTGACGGTTTTTTTAATATTTTTGTTGGATCATTAATGGATGAATGGGGTTTTATGAGTAATCCTCGAATTCCTCCTCCCAATCTCATTCAAGATCGGATTCAACAAATTGCCAATTCTTCTCTTATTCTTGATGGAAAAACAAAAAGTGCTCAACGAACTGGATTGAGCGAAATCGATTTAGGAGGAATAGCCAAAGGGTATTTGGTGGATATGATAACCAATCAATTGAAAAAAAAGCAAATATCCCCGGTAATAGTCAACGCCGGGGGAACAGTTTACGCTTTAGGAAAAAAATTTCGAGTGGGAATTTTACACCCACGGCAGAAATCGATTGTCGGAGTTGTCGAAGTTGAGGATCAGGCGGTATCAACATCAGGCGACTATTATCGTTTTTTTGAGCAGGATGGTATTCGTTATTATCATATCATCAATCCCTATACTGGGTATCCATCGAGTTATTTCTCGAGTGTGACAGTGGTTTATCCAAAAGCAGCTGATGCTGATGCCATTTCAACTGCGGTTATGGCAGGAGGGCCTGACCTCATCCCTATGATGGAAAAGCATTTTCCCGGTGTGGTTATCATAGCCCTTCAAGCCGATGGAAAATTAATGATTAATAAAGCAGCCTCAAAAATATTTGAAAAGGATTCGACTTATAAATTTCATCCATGAAAAAAAGATTCGTTTTTATTCTCATCATTGCTATTGTAGCTTTCCAACTCGTGGTTTTTTCTATTCAAAAACATGAGACATCGAGTTGGTTCGGTTCACTAAGATTGATTGCCATTCCCTTTCATCGAGGATGGTTGATCATCAAAAATGGTTTGGACTGGATGGTATCCAATTTTTCCTCAAAAAGAATATTATTAGAAGAAAACAAGAATCTTCGAAAAGAAGTTGGTCAGCTTCAAAACCAACTAACCATTTTAACTGAGCAAATCCGTGAATTAGAGATGAAATTAACAGCTGGAGCGATTGAAAAGCAAATCCCTTTTGATGTTATTCCATCTTTGGTCATTGGTCGGGATCCCTATGATTGGTTTGGAAAACTGATCATTGATAAAGGAACTAATGATGGGCTTATTCCTGATTTAACTGTCGTGACATATCAGGGGCTGGTGGGGAGAGTGGAACAAACTTACCCGAATTATTCCATTGTTCGTCTAATTCTAAGCCCAGAAATAGCAACGGGAGCGATTCTTCAAAGGACGAGGGATTTGGGAGTAGTGGAGGGGAGTGGTAGAGGGCTTTGTGTGATGCGTTATGTTTATCGAGCTTCTCAGGTACAAATTGGTGATTTAGTGATAACATCCGGTTTAGGCACCAGTACTCCCCGAGGTATAGTGATTGGGAAGGTATTATACATCAAAGAATCGGAAGGAAGCCTTTTTAAAGAAGTCATTATCCAGCCTGAGTGCGATTTTTCTCTTTTAGATCAGCTTTTTATTATCCGGTCTCCCGTGACAGGTGAAAATGATGACGTTCAGTAGGTTGGTGCTTCTCATATTGGTTTTTTTTTCAATAATTTTTTTTAAAAATAATGTCTTGGCTCAGTATTGGTCTATATTAAGCCAGATCTCCTTTCTACCCTTTATAATTTGGGTGGTTTATGTTTCTGAAAAAAGATGGTACTTCCTGCTTATTTCCTGCCTATTCGTTGCCTTTTTATTGGATCTATTTTCTTTTTCCATGTTTGGTTTTCATGTTTTATTAACTATTGGTCTGTTTTTATTGGCTCAAATTTGGATATCCCTTTTTTCAATTAACAATACATCACTATTAGGGTTTTGTATCACAGCTCCTGGTGTTGAAATATTCTTCATTTTCCTTCTCCAATTTTTCATGAGAAGTGTTCAGTATTCGTGGTTGTATTGGATTGAATTGTTTATTCTATCATTTTTCTTAAATTTACTTATCCTTTTTGTTTGGTTATATTCCTTTCCACCCGAGAGGTCAAATAATGTGGAATGAAAAACCGAAAATAGTTGTCAATCATAGAATAGAATTATTTACTTGGATTTTGTTTGGAATTTTTATCTTTCTTTTTTTTAATTTATGGTACTTAAGTGTTTTACAATCGGGTCTCTATCAAGAAAAATCAGAACGTAACCGAATCCGGGTTATTCCACTCCAAGCACCACGTGGAATTATTACCGATCGCTATGGCCAAATACTCGCTCAGGATATTCCGAGATTCGTGGCTGTTTTATTACCGGGAAGCGAAGATCCGGAGAAAAGCCGTCAAACTTTGGAAAAAATCATTAAAAGAAAAATTGAGGAACCACTTCGTGATCGATATTCAGGAGAAATTATTCTTGCCTCCCAGATGAGTATCGAAGAAGTTGCTTTGGTTGAAGAAGCGAGGAAAGAGCTTCCCGGTGTGATGATTGAAGCCTATCCAAAAAGGGTTTATCCCTCCGGTGAAGATTGTGCTCATATTGTTGGATATGTAGGGAAAGTAAATAGTGACGAACTAAAAAGATTTGGTCAAACCAATTATAACAATGAGGATGTTATTGGAAAAAGCGGAGTCGAGCTTTATTATGAGGAGTTTCTCCGAGGTCAAAAAGGATATCGAAAAATTGAGGTTGATGCTTTGGGGAGAATAGTACGAATTTTAGATACCAGTTTTCCCCGTTTTCGGCATACTTTAACCCTCACTTTGGATTTGGAACTTCAAAAATATTGTAATCAGCTCTTAGCAGGGAAAAGCGGTGTAATTATAGTTGGAAACCCAATCAATGGAGAATTATTAGCCATGGCTAATCAACCTTCTTTTGAACCGAATCTCTTCGTAGACGGGGTAAGTCAGGAGGAATGGGGTAAATTCATTGAAAATCCCAAAAATCCATTAACAACTCGTTCTCTTCAAGCCCTTTATCCTCCTGGTTCAATATTTAAATTAATAGTGAGCTTAGCTGCACTGGAAACTAATATTGTTCCAAAGGAAAGAACTATTTTTTGTCCAGGATATTATGAATACAATAATCAGAAGTATCCTTGTTGGAGAAAATCCGGCCATGGGAGATTAAATTTTGAGAATGCTCTTGCCCAATCCTGTAACGCAACATTTTATACTTTGGGTTTAGAGCTCGGTCAAGATAAAATTATTGATATGGCAAAACGCTTTGGATTTGGAGAGGATACTGGAATTGATTTACCCGGAGAGAATCACGGTTTTCTTCCTACCTCACGGTGGAAAAGACAAAAAATTGGAGAACCCTGGTATCCGGGGGAT
>JAAYUT010000206.1 GCA_012517485.1 Candidatus Atribacter fermentans | reverse complement strand
TAGCAGGAGCTTCGATTCAACATGCCCACTCACAGCTTATTGCTATTCCGGTGATTCCAAAGAGGGTGAAAGAGGAGCTTCTTGGGGCTGAAAACTATTATAAAGAGAAAAATCGTTGTGTTTTTTGTGACATTGTAGAGTATCATCAAAACAATAATCAAAGAATGATTGTTGAAAATGAACTGTTTTTAGCGTTTGTTCCTTATGCTCCACGATTTCCGTATGAAATATGGATATTACCAAAGAAACACGCATCTCATTATTTAAAAGTTGAAGATCAAGAATTAGAGTATTTATCAGAAATATTGAAAAAGTTACTCATATCGATGAGAAAATCTCTCAATGATTCTCCTTATAATCTGATACTTCATGCAGCTCCTTTTGAACGAAAAGGAGAAAGGTCCTACCAGGAAAGCTATCATTGGCATATGGAGATGCTTCCGGCGATGACGAAAGTAGCTGGATTTGAATGGGGGACGGGGTTTTATATCAATCCAGTTATTCCCGAAGAAGCGGCAGATATGCTTAAGAAAAATATCCCCCTTAAGGTTTAAGTCATGTTCGGGGATTAAGGGTTCAGCTGGAAAATGATAAGCCTTCACAACCGTTGGTTGCAGATCAGTGAAGAATTCATGCTGAAGTGGAGGAGGTGAACCAGATGTCAATTCGATTTGCGCTTATTTTAGCCGGGGGAAAGGGGAATCATTTGAGTGTTCTATCAATTGAAAGAGCCAAAGCAGCTGTTCCCTTTGGGGGCTTTTATCGGTTAATTGATTTTCCTTTGAGTAATTGTGTCAACTCAGGGATCTTTGATGTTGGTATTTTAACCCAGTACCAACCGCGTTCATTGATCGAGCATATTGGAGTTGGACGTCCCTGGGATATGGACCGAAAAAAGGGTGGAATAGAGCTCCTACAACCTTATTTAGGAAAAACCGTTGGTGGTTGGTACCGTGGAACCGGAGATGCTATTTATCAAAATTTAAATATTGTTCAAAGAAAAAATTTGGATCATCTTTTAGTCCTTTCCGGCGATCACGCCTATATGATGGACTATAATATTCTTATGGATTATCACCTTGACCATAATGCCGATGTTACCTTGGTAGTAACTCAGGTGAAAAGTGAAGATCGGTCAAGATTTGGAATTGTGGAAGTCGATGAGAATCATCGGGTTATTGGTTTCGAAGAAAAACCGTCGCAGCCAAAAACCAACATCGCTTTCATGGGGATTTATGTTTTCCGTTTAGATTTTTTAAAAGAATGTTTACAAAAAAATATTCAAGAATCAAAATACGATTTGGTGAACAATGTTATTATTGAAAATTTAGATTCGATTAAAATTCAAGCTTTTTTCTTTGATGGGTGTTGGTTTGATATTGGAACGATAAAAGCCTATTGGGAAGCAAATATGCATTTATTAGAACCGCTTCCTTGCTTTAATTTATATGATCCAAATTGGGTTATTTATACCAATCGACCTCAAAATCCTCCAGCCAAGATTGGAAAGGGAGCGTTAGTGCAATCATCGATAATCGGTGAGGGGACAGTCATCCAAGGTGAAGTGATTCATTCAGTTGTTTTTCCTGGGGTCGTGGTGGAAAAAGGAGTGAAAATTTACGACTCAATAATTTTTAATGATTCGATCATAAAAGCTGATTCATTCATTGAGAGAAGTATATTAGATAAAAATGTTATTGTAGGAGAGGGATCGATTATTGGAATAGGTGATGATTATACTCCAAACCGACTTCGACCGGACATACTCAGTTGGGGTGTTAATTTGGTTGGGAAAAATTCTCAAATTCCTCCTCATTCCATAATTCCTCGCAATTGTTTAATCGGTATTAATGTTCCTACCAGTGGTTTTGGAAAAACGACTGAGTTAAAAAGTGGATCAGTTATTATGGGATAATATAGTATAAGAAATCTTGGAGGGAGGTCAATCCATTGATTCTTGGACTTTTAATCATCATTCTTATTTTATATGGACTCGTTTTGTTTTGGGTTCTTCATGAACGTTTGAAAAACATTTCCTTTTTGATACATAAATACCATGAAACCTTAAAGAAAATGGAAGAAAAAGTTGCTCTGTTGTTGAGTTTAACTGAGGAAGGAGGGAATAGAAAAACATCAGTAGGTCTTGAAGATTCTTTTTGTTTTGATGTATTTGATAACCAAAAGAATGAAACAGATTCGAAAGGAGATAAATGATGAAACGAAAACATTCAGTATTTTTACTCAGTATTATTTTTATGATTGGAGTTTTTTGTTTTTTTATCCAAGCAATCGCTCAAGAGAATTCAAATACTGAAAGCACGGTTGCAACAGAACCGAGTAATGAAACCTCAGTTGCAACTGAACAAATAGTCATTGCAGAAGTCAATGGAGAACCGGTTTATTTGGCAGAATTAAAAGAAATTTGGGATAGCATGCCAGAAAATTATCGAGCACAGTTTCCCGGTGGATTTAAAGATTTATTAGAGCAGTGGATTCGTCAAGTTCTTTTAATCCAAGAGGCGAAGAAACTTGGTTTGGCTGACGATCCAGAGGTAAAGAAAAAAATTGAAAACGTAGCCAAACAGATTATGATTCAGGAATTTGTGACCCGAGAAATAATTAATAAAATCGGGGTTTCTGATGAAGAGATCGAAAAAGAGTATTCATCAAACCCAACTCTTTATACTGAAGCAGAACAGGTCAAAGCAAGGCATATCATGGTGAATACCAAGGAAGAGGCTGATACGGTTCAAAAAGAACTGAAAGAAGGGAAACCTTTTGAACAAGTCGCCAAAGAAAAATCTCAGTCACCAGATGCTCAGACTGGCGGAGAGATGGGGATGATTCGCAAAGGCGATCTGGATCCAAAAATGGAAAAGGTTTTATTTGATTTGGCTCCTGGTAATGTGAGTGAATCAATTGAAACCGATTATGGAATTCATATTTTCTTAGTCGAAGATCATTTGCAACCTCGGCTAAAAGACCTTGCTGAAGTGAAAGAAGAAATCCGTTCAAAGCTGCTTCCTAAAGTTCAACAAGAAGCATTTGAGAAAATGATTGAAGATTTGAAAAATAAATCGGAAATTGCTATTCTCGAAGAAAATCTTCCCAAAGAAGAAGCAACCGAAACTCC
>JAAYUT010000205.1 GCA_012517485.1 Candidatus Atribacter fermentans | reverse complement strand
TCTGCTAAGGATGGAACCAAAAGAACCGCTACTACTAACAACATCATAACGAGTAAAACATAGGTTTTTTTCATATAAATCCCCCCAAAAATAAAATTTGTATTTTTAATTACAATTAAATATTACCTATTTGAGTATTAAAATTCAAGTTTCTTTTTGTTCAATTGTTGAAAATAAATTTGTTTAATAATATATGAGACAATTCAATTATCGAGTAGTATGAATGTCGATCCTGAAAATACTTTTAATTGAATTGCCCCTCAATGGGGGAATGAATTCAACAATTTTCCCTCCTTGGACTGAAGTGTTACCTATGTCCCCGTTCATACGGGAGAAGGTCAGATTGAGGGGGTAACTCATTTTCATCCTCATCTGGTGCCATAAAAGTAGCATGAGGGTCAATACTGAAAATACTGGGAAAAGCAATAAATAACAATTCACTCAGATTTTTTCTTAAAATGAAATATTCCAGGTAATCTTTTGAGCTTTTGAAGGAATTGAAAATGAAGCATGTCAATTAGCCTGCCTCTTATTTTTAGAGACAAACCGTTTATGAGTAACAGACTCGTCAATTTTACAACGGATTAATAAAACAGGAATCGTTTAATAAAGCGGTGGCGCGCCCGGAGGGATTCGAACCCCCAACCGACAGATCCGTAGTCTGTTGCTCTATCCAATTGAGCCACGGGCGCACAAAAGAATGCGATATTATTTTAAGGAGTTATCAGGTACTCGTCAAGGCATGAGTATAATCTGAGAGAGATTATATTGCTTTCAATAAGTTTTGCTCTTAAACTTGATAAAAAAGTGTATAATTGTAAAAGGAGGTGGGAGATTGAGAAAAGTTGTGTTCATAGTAGTTTTATTATGGTTGGTTTTATCTTTACCGGTTTGGGCAGTAGAAAATATTGATTCTGAAATTGCTCGAGTTGCTTCTGCTTTAAAAGGTGAATATACTTTGGGAAAACCAGTTCAAGTTGAGGAACTGACAATTATTCCAGTGGTAAAAACCAATGTTGTATCTTTTGGCAGCGATCAGGGGTCACCTTTTCAAATGATTTTTGGAGGAATAAGCCTTGATCCTGTTGCTTTGTTGATAATCAAAGATGGAGAATTTCAAATTTATAATATTACTGCTCCTGATACCGGAATAGGAGAAATATTTGAAACGATCCCAGGTTTATTACCTCAAACTCAAGCTCTTTCAGAGGAAGGTAAGCAGAAATTGATCGATAAAGGGAGGGAAAGTCTTCAAAAAAAAGATTTTGAGAGTGCAAAGCAAATTTTTGAGGACCTTTTAAAGAGTTGTCCGGAATTTGCCGATGCCCACGCTCTTTTAGGTCAAGCGTTAGGAGAACTTGCTCAGACAACTGCGGATTTGAACAAAAAAATTCAATATGGCATGGAAGCTTTTCGAGAGTTTGCCCGTGCCTTAGAAATTGATCCAAATAATCCTTACGCTTTGGTTGCAAGGGGATATGCTCGATTGATGGTTCCTCCTCCATTAGGGGGAGCTGATATGGCCATCGAAGACTTTAACTTGGTGATCGATAAACATCCTGAATTTATTGATGCCTATATTGGTTTGGCTGAAGCATATGGTAAAAAAGGAGACAAAGAAAAAGCGAAGGAATTTTTTAATAAAGTTCTCGAACTTGATCCCGAAAATGTGCGAGCCAAAGAGGGTTTATCAAAATTGAATATGTAGAAAATGATTTTATGAAGTAAAATTAATCGAAAAAAGATAGCTTTGTAATAAAATTTATAAAGGTTTGGGGTTTATGATTTAAAGTAAATTCAATGTTTAATAAAGTATGCTTGAAATTTGTTTGGAGGTGGTAAATATGAAAAAAGCGATACTTATCGGTTTAACTGGATTATTCATTTTGGTTTTGGTTAGTTGGGGTTGGTCCCAAGAAGCTGTTTCTGGCGATATTATAACTTTAATGGATACGGTTTTATCAAAGATGACCCAAATGGTTCAACCCAATACTCTCATTGGAGCACCAATTCAAGTAGGAGATGTTACTGTGGTGCCAGTCATTCGAGTTGAAGTTGGATTTGGTGGAGGTGGAGGTCTGGGTATGCCAGCTGGTCAACCTTCAGGAGGAGGTACTGGCGGGGGCATAACTATGGAGCCAGTTTCTTTCTTAGTCATTCAAGAAGGCAAAGTAACTTTACTATCGGCTACAACACCTGTTTCGCCCTGGAAGGATATTATTGAAACAGTAATGCCTATGATAATGCAGGGCATGCAAGGAATGTCAGGGATGATGCCATCGGATATGTATAATTATAGTTATGAACCAACAGAAGAACCAACAATGGGCCCAACACCAGAAGAATAAAAAAATATGATTTAAGAAGCTTAAAGTAATTGCTGTGGCGGGTATATCATACCCGCCATCATTTTTGTTCGACTTAAGATTTTTAATCCAAAAGGCAAAAAGCTTGTCGTTTTAATGGTTCCATTGGTCAATTTCTTGATACTTTTTTATTATTTTGGCATTTTCAGATTAGGAGCCTCATTTTAAGATGAATTTTGCCTATACAAAAAAGGTTTTGCCAACGGGCTTGAAAGTAGTTTTTCGTCAAATGAAATCTCCTCTTGTGGCTTTGAGTTTGTGGGCAAGGGTTGGCGTTAAAGATGAAGAACCAACAAAGATTGGGCTCTCTCATTTTTTTGAGCATATGGTTTTTAAGGGTACCACCAACTATCCAGGATTAGAGTTATCAAGGCAGGTTCAAACTATTGGGGGCAACATGAATGCCGGTACTTCTTTAGATACAACGAATTTTTACATTGTTGCCCCCGAAAATTGTTGGGAAAAATCATTAGAACTGCTCTTTGAATTAATTAACAATCCAATTTTTGATCCAACTGAAATTGATCGTGAAAAAAATGTGATCATTCGAGAAATACATTTAGATGAAGATGACCCAGAAGAAAAACTCGTCACGACACTTTATCAAGAAGTTTTTTCTGGGAGTCCTTATGAACGATCAATATTAGGAACTAAAGAAACCATTTCATCTTTAAAAAGGGAGGACTTTTTTAGCCACCTTGAATCTTTTTATCATCCTTCAAACCTAATGGTGGTCGTTTGTGGAGATATACCAGAAAATCAGTTGTATGAAAAAATTGCTCAAATTTATGGAAATGAAAAAAAAACGATTCCGAATTCATTCAATATTTTTCCCCGTCTTTCCAAGACACCAATGAAAAGAATCAAGATCAACATGGATGTTCACCATCATTACGGTGCTATTGGATTTTTAGGATCAAGTGTAAAACAAAAAGAAGAATTTTGTTTGCTTAAATATTTGTCGGTTATTCTTGGAGATGGAATCAGCTCGCGTTTAAATGCCCGTTTGAGAGAAAAAGAACAATTGGTTGACACAATTCATACCAATTTTTCATATTATCAAGAATCTGGAATCTTCAGTATTGTATATACCTTTACCAATAGCGACTCAGAAAAAATTGAAGCAATTATTGAAGATGAATGTAAACAATTGATAAGTCATCCCCTTCAAGAAATTGAAATGAATAGAGCTAAAAATCTTTTATTCAGTGATTTTTATCATTCTTTTGAAACTACCTTAGGAAGCGCTGAACTTTTAGGTCGGTTTGATACTATTGATACTATTGATACCTTATTTCGGTACTTAGGTATTATCCAAAGTATTCAATTGAATCAGATATACGATGTTCTCAAAAAATATCTTGATTTTAATAACTTTGTAAGTGTTATTATCAATCCAGAGGATCATTATTGATGAACAAGTTTCAACCAACCGTAGAAAAAGTACACCTTAAAAATGGTTTAATTCTTTTACTGCTCTCTTTTCCTGATTCTTTGCTTTGCTCAATCCATCTTTCTTTAGCAATGGGAAATTTATTCGAAAATGAAAAAGAAAGAGGTCTTTCGGCTTTGTTGCAGGAAGTTATGGTAAAGGGAACTCAAACCAAAGATGCGATTACTTTCAATCGGGAAGTTGAATCGCTTGGTGCATCAATAGAAAGCTCCTCGAATAGTTTTATTGGAAGAATTGCCATTGAAGGCCCAAACGAACACATATTTGCAATTCTTACCCTTTTTTTCGAGTTAATTAAAAGTCCTGCCTTGAAAAAAGAAGAAATAGAAAAAGAAAAGGGCTATTTAATCGATCAGTTAGCTGCTCTTGATGATGATCCGCTCAATGCAGCCCTTTACCGTTTTAAAAAAGCATTTTATGGTACTCACCCCTATGGCTCACCAACCCTTGGTGAAACTGATTGTTTAAAAACATTTACCGAAAAAAAAGTAAATGATTGGTACCGCCGTTGGTATGTTCCCAATAATATGGTTATTGCAGTCGTTGGCAATTATAATCTTAGTCGGATGAAAGATGTTTTTTATCATCAAATGGGGGAGCTCATACCCCAAAAAGTTAAACCTTACCAGGAAGATAGTTTTTATCCTTTATCTTTGCGAATTGTTGAACAAAAAGACATTCAAGATAGTTGGATGGTATATGGTTACAGAGCACCATCTCTTTTTGATGTTCAGGGAAGAGTTGCCTTTGACCTTTTATCAAACTCCTTAGGAGGGAGCATGTATTCTCG
>JAAYUT010000204.1 GCA_012517485.1 Candidatus Atribacter fermentans | reverse complement strand
GCCGGTTCCTGATAAGCCAAAAAATATGGCTACATCTCCATCTCTCCCGATATTTGCCGAGCAGTGCATTGGGAGAATGCCTTTTTGAGGAAGAAGATAATTCATCACTGTAAAAATAGCTTTTTTTATCTCGCCTCCATAAGATGTACCACCGATAATGACTTTTTTTTCTTTAAAATTGATAATCACAAAGGCTTCAGATCGAACCTCATCGATCTCTGGAATTGCTTTAAAACGCGGGCAACATATTACAGTAAAATCCGGAATAAAAGATTGTAGCTCTTGAACAGTGGGTTCTAAAAACATATTATTCACAAATATTGAAGCATAAGCATATTCATTAATGAAACGAACTGCCAAACGGCTCTTTGGATCAGTCCCAACAAAAGCATCATCAATGTAAACTTCTTTTTGTTGGAGATAGCTGACCACTTTGGCATACAAACGGTCAAAAATTTCCTGGGAGACCGGTTTATTAGCTTTTCCCCAATCAATTAAATCATGAGTGGTTTCATCATCGACAAAAAAACGATCTTCTGGTGATCGACCGGTATAAGCCCCGGTGAGAACACTAAATGCACCCGTAGATGATAATATGCCCTCTTTTTTCTGCAAAGCGTGTTCAAATAATTCAGGTATGCTTAAATGATAAAATGTTTGTTTCGTGTTAAATACGCCTGATTTCTCGAATGAATAGTGGGCCTTCAGCATCAAGTTCTCACCTTCCTAAAAAAGAATTTTTTCAATTCTACCATAAATTTTGTATACATCAAGTGTGACTGCTGGTTCCTATTCGTTGGAGAAGGCAAAAAAGGATAAGCAGAACTGCTACTGCTGCATCAATCCAATAACCTGTGGCTCCAACTAAAATAAGCCCACTTTTAAAAGATGAAAAGGCAAATGCAGCAATTGATACTGCAATAATACTTCCTTTCCCCCCAGTAAAAGCCGTTCCTCCCATGATGGAAGCCGCAATTGCCTCTATTTCTAAACCATAACCCATACTACTCATGCCAATCCGGGTTAAAAACCAATCAATTCGTCCAATATAAGCTCCACCTGCAAAAGCTGCTAACGCAGAACAAATAACAAAAGAAGCGATTTTACTCCGGGTGGTATTCACACCCAAAGCTCGAGCAGTTTCTCGATTTCCACCTGTTGCATATATCCAATTTCCTAATCGAGTATGGTTTAAAATAAAATTGAGAAGAATAGCAATTCCCACAAACCAAAAAAATAGACGAGGAATATAGCCAATCCGACCCCCAAGTGATTGCAACAAGATTGATCCTTTCCCTTTATAAGAAATAAAACTCCCACCAAAGAGCCCAATTAAATTTCCTCGTAAGATCCACATCATGCCTAAAGTAGCAATTAGGGCGGGTATTTTAAACTTTTGAGTTATTAATCCGTTCAAAAAACCTATCATACATCCAAAAGCAATTGCAATAATCAAACTGACCGGATACGGAAAGCCATAATTGGATAAAAGAGTAGTTATCACAGCTGCCCAACCATAGACAGATGCTATTGAAAGATCGATTTCTCCCGAAATGATAACGAAAGTTTGACCTAAAGCTAATATTCCTAATTCTGCACCGATTAAGAGTATTCCAGGAAGGATGAGCGGTCCAAGGAAATTTGGAGATAAAATGGAAAAAAACATAAAAATAATTGCTAACGCAAGAATAACAGTTATTTCATATCGTAAGGTGATCTTTCTCTTAAAAGGGATATCCTGAGTAATTGATTGATTATCCTGGTAATGAATAGGTGTGTTTTTCATGCTCTCCCCCTACGTTCTCTTCATATCCTTCTTTCATATTCGTGCCTTAAATTTTTATGAGTTTTTTAATCATAGCGCTATTGATAACTGCAGCGATCATGAGCAAAATTCCCACAAGAACATTATAATATTCGACTCTGATCCCATAAGTAGCAATTCCTACTTGGATTTCCTTAAGAAGGAAAGCACATATCGATGTTCCTATGATGCTTCCAATCCCTCCGGTGAGAATAGTTCCTCCAATAACAGCCGCCGCAACTGCCTCAAGTTCCATACCAGTAGCGACAATGGGATCGAGATAACTGGATCGAACCAAAAAAGATGCCCCAGCGAAAGCAGCTAAGGCTGACGAAATCATAAAGCAGATCATCTTGGTGCGAACAACATTAACCCCTAAAGCTCGTGCGGTTTGGATGCTTCCCCCCGTCGCCATAATCCAATTGCCAAATTTCGTTTGGTTTAAAATAATGCTGAATACAACCGCTAAAATACAAAACCAGATAAATTGATTCGGTATAAATCCGATTTGTCCCCCCAAAACCTCAAATAGCCGAGTTCGGGTTCCTTCATAATAAGTAGGTTCTCCGTTGGTTAACCCAGCTAAAACCGCTCTCCAAAAAATCATAAAGCCCAGAGTCACAACAAAAGAAGGAATCTTAAATCTCATGGTAAAAAATCCGTTCAAAAATCCGGCACCAATTCCAAAAAAAATACCAAGAAAAAAACTCAAAATGATTGGTAATCCTAATTGATTTCCGATTAACACCACATAATTACTGAAAACAAAGACCGAAGCAACCGAAAGATCCATTTCTCCGGAAATAATTAATAAGGTCACTCCTAAAGCAATAATTCCCAATTCTGAGCCAGTG
>JAAYUT010000203.1 GCA_012517485.1 Candidatus Atribacter fermentans | reverse complement strand
TCAAATTTTAGAACAAAACGAAACCCCTTCATTGGGGGATCTAATTACCCAACCAAATTTCTTAATTCAATTTTTAAAAAAATCGATTGATGATAAATTTGAATTAGGGGAAGACATAGAAGCATTGAGTGGGGCAACGGTTTCTTCTTCCGCAGTTGCCAAAGCATGTCAGAAAGCCGCACGTTTTTTATTATCAATTCAAGCTGAAACTGAAACGGAAAATAATTAAACGGTTTCAAAAAAATATGAAATAATTTGATTAATCGAGTTTAGAATTGGATTAAAAGATATGGTCGGTTTTTTAAAAATCAATAAAATTTGAAAAACATCCTCCCTACCGCCAAGCGGCACCCTCTCTTGAAGAGGAATTGTTTAATTTATTGCCCCATTGAGGGGGGATTTGGGGGGTATACCTATATATTTTTAATACATCACTTTTCATTTAATTTGGTATTTTTAGAATAGACGGTCATGCAGCATTTGCAGTACCAATTGAGGATGAAAATCTAAAATCGACATGCCATGGCATGTCGCTACATTCAATAGAGAATGGGCACAATACATGGTGAGCCAACAATTTTGTTTTTTGTAGGGGGTTTGATTTATCATGCCCGTGGATTTATAGGATAGACCTGCATGCCGCTTTGTGTCACTAGATAAGGATGAAAATACTTACTCAGGAATCGTTATCCCCCTTTAGAAAATGGGGTCAGGGAGATTTGAATTTTTTCCTGCTCTGTCATTGCGAGGGGCGAAGCGACGTGGCAATCTCTCATCCACCCACTCCGTCATTCTGAGGAGCGTATTATGCGACGTGAGAATCTCATCCTTTTGAAGTTTTTATTAAAAAAGAACCGAAAAGATGAGATCCTCACGCCCTCGAAAAGCGAGGGCTCAGGATGACGGGTGTGGTGTCAGATGAGATCCTCATGCGAAAAAGCACCGCTTAGGATGACTGATGAAAGGCACACCCTCCTAACCCCCCTCAATGGGGGAATTTATAAGATGGTGTTTACAGAATAGAAAGTTGGAATGGGACTGACAGTTTACGGTTTTTACTGTTTGACACTCATGATGCACTGAATTTTCAGGATTAATGGCTTTTATTAATTTATAGTAAAAATTTCATGAAAGGGGTAATTCAATGAAAAATAACGAAAGAAAAGAGATTCTTTGTTTTGGTGATTCTTTAACCTGGGGTTGGAATCCGGTTGATAGGGGAAGATTTCCTTTTGAAAAAAGATGGACTGGGGTTTTACAAAAAGAACTGGGTGAAGAATATCACATTATTGAGGAAGGGTTGAACGGAAGGACAACTATATGGGATGATCCAATAGAAGGAGAAAAGAATGGAAAAAAATACCTCATTCCTTGCTTAGAATCACATATGCCTCTCGATCTAGTTATTATCATGTTGGGAACAAATGATTTGAAACAAAGATTTAACAAATCAGCTTTTGAAATTGCTGCTGCTGCAGATTCGTTAGTTCAAATCATCCAAAACAGCCGAGTTGGTCATCATTCTCAGGTTCCAAAAGCCTTACTGGTTTCACCACCGCCATTAGGCAAATTGACTGAATGGGAAGAAATGATGGAAGGTGGATACGAAAAGTCGAAAAAATTAGCCGGTTATTATGAAATGTTTTCAAAGAATCACCAATACTTTTTTTTCAACGCAGGAGAAGTTGTTAAATCTAGTGATTTAGATGGTCTCCATTGGGAAGAAGGAGAAAATTTAAAATTTGGAAAGGCGATCGCCAAAAAAGTCAAAGAAATATTTAATTCTTAGGATTATTTTTAAAAGGAAAAAACTTTGGGTTTTGGTGTAGCCTGATGAATATCAGTAAAAAGATAATTACTATAGTTGTTTTAGTGATGATTGGCTTAGTTGGAACATTGTTTGTTTTTGCTCATATAATTGTGCTTAAAAATTTTACTACTCTTGAGCAAAAAGATATTATTGTCGACTTGGATCAAGCAGTTGACTCTATAAAAGTTGAGGTACAGAGCCTTGATGTAATGACTGCTGACTGGGGTTATTGGGATGATACCTATCAGTTTTTAACAAATCAAAATCAATTATATGTAATAAATAATTTGAATGATAATACTTTTAAAAACCTTAAGTTAAATCATGCCCTTTTTATAAAAAATTCCAATGAAATAATTTATAGTAAGAGTTTTGATTACAATGAGATTCAACCGTTACCCGAAAATCAGGACTTCATGCAAGAGGTTATTACACTTCTTTCTCATACACAATGGTCAGATTTAAATAGGAGTATTTCTGGAATATTATCCCTACCCGATGGTCCTCTTCTCGTTTCAATCCGGCCAGTATTAACGAGCCTTAATGAAGGTCCTTCACCTGGTTTTATTGTTTTTGGAAGGTGGCTAAACTTGCAAGAAGTACAACGATTGGCGGACATTAACCACCTCAAACTTTCTCTTTATCTTCTCAATGCCCAGAATCTTCCACAAGATATTGAACAAATTAAATCACAAATACTAATTAACTCTCACTATCTTTCCCAACCAAATGAAAAAAATATTATCGGATATGGTTTGATGAATGATATTTATGATAAACCAGCTCTTATAGTACGAGTGGAAAAACCCCGGGAAATTTATAC
>JAAYUT010000202.1 GCA_012517485.1 Candidatus Atribacter fermentans | reverse complement strand
GCGGCGTGTCCTTTTAAACAGAATCGTCATTTCCCATTCGATAAAAATGAAATCATCTTGCATTGCTGTCCTCAAGATTTTCATCTTCAACTCTTTCGATCTCTTGGCGAGCCTTTCGGTCATACTCTTAAATTCCTCTATCCCTCTTATCTCTTGAATCGAGTCTTTGAACAAAATCTTTTCATCGTAATAAGGAATGATATGGGACCAGTCAGGCTTCCCTTCGGTGTTATAGGTTTTAGACCAGAGTTCGACTATCTGATCCACACTTTTTATTATGTATTCATCCATTGTCCCGACTCCTTTGGTCTATAATGAAAAGGGATACAGGTTCCATTTTATTCTAAGTACAGAAATTACACTTTTTATATTATCTCGAAATTCCATTGATTTAAAGGTGAGAATATCATCGTGGGGTCAGGTTTTGATTCTTAAATTTTTTCTCCCCTTCACCCTAGCTTTCTTAAAAAAACAGAGAATGGCTAAATCTAAAAGAATTACCTTTTACCCAGGGTATATCCCGGGAAAACATTGAAAAACAGAATACAATTCTTAATGAAGAAGCAAGAAAAAAATTTTTTGGGAAATGTTTATAACGATTCACGACCAATGCTGAGTAAAAGATCCTCTATGATTTTTAGTTCCTGGTCGTTGACTTTCCCTGAAAAGAGATAGCGGATTATTCCTGATTGGTCAACGATAATAAGATTCGATTCTTTTCTTTTCAATTGGTAATCGCGGAGCATATCTCCAGCCCAATCGGCATAAATTACAATATTGTTTTTTTGGGAATTTTGTAGAAGCTTCCTTTTCCATATCGTTTTGGTCAAAAAATTGGCACTTGAGGCATCAACAACTTGGACGATTTGAAAATTGTGAAGGAGAGACAAATTGTTATCTCTAAATTGAGACAGATGGTATTTTATGTCGTTATTTTTTTCGACCACCGATCGATCCTCATAAAAAATCAAGCTTAGGTTTCCAATAATCATTTCTAAATTCAATTTTTTCCCATCGGCTGATTCAATAAAAAAAGAAGGAGCTTTGTCCCCAATTTGCAGTGAGTCAGCAGCGAGAGAAAATAGGGGGATAGGAATGAGGAAAAATAGGAAAACCAAAAAAGCCTTTTTCATTTTTATTGTCACCTACTTTGGTCTCATAGGTATTGGTTAAATGAGGTTCGTCATTTACTTTTCTTCAATACCTGCGATGCTCTTTGCTCTTTCGATGATTCTTGGAGCACTGGTTATTAATTCTTAACAACCAGTGGACAATATCAAATATTCCTTCTTATTGAAGATCTAATTTAGAACCCATCCGTCATTAAGGAGTCTTCAGCAACTTTTTCAAAGTATAGGAATGGTGATCCTAATTAGGCACTATCATCGAATACCCTTTTTAAAACTTCATTGAAAAAAACCAACACCCTCTTGACAAGAGCATAGACAATATTCTATATTTTACACGTGTAGTTTACACGTGTAAAATATTAAAATATTTTTTTGATTGAACAATTCGACATCGTTTCTCTTAACAGCAACCAAAAACCTTTAAGGAGGTGAACATAAATCTGAAAAAATTTAATCCCTATCGAGTAGCAATTTTTTATTGATTTGTTCATTTTTTAGAAATTATAAAAAAGAGGAGGATGGAAAAGTGAAAAAATTAATGAGTTTCGTTTTATTCATATTCGGAATTTTGTTAATATGTCAATTAGCAGCCGCAGCTGAATCGAATTGGGGAAAGATTGATTGGATGCAATTTAAAGGAACTCAACTCAATG
>JAAYUT010000201.1 GCA_012517485.1 Candidatus Atribacter fermentans | reverse complement strand
CTGGGTAAAAGAAAAGATTACTGAAGACCAAATTTACGAGATAACTGGACACCGGTTAAGCCCCAATTATTCCATGGCAAAAATTCTCTGGTTAAAAAATAATCAACCGGAAGTCTATAAAAATACGAAGTATTTTCTTATGGCAAAGGATTATATTGTTTATCGGTTAACTGGAAATTATGCCAGTGATTACTCAGATGCATCCGGTACCAATTTGTTTGATTTAGTGAAGGAATCGTGGTCCGATGAAATTTTAGACGCTGTTCAAATCGATCCAACTAAACTCCCACCGCTCTATTCTTCCTCGGAGGTAGTTGGAGAAATAACCTCAGAAGCAGCCATTGATATCGGTTTAGTTCCTGGAACACCGGTTGTCATTGGTGGTGGAGATGGGCCCTGTGCTGCTGCAGGTGCTGGAGTGGTGAGAGAAGGTCAAGCTTACAATTATTTGGGCTCTTCTTCCTGGATTGCTTTGGCAAGTAAGAGTCCATTTTATGATGAGGGAAAAAGGAACTTTACCTTCCATCACCTACCGAAAGGTGTGTTTATGCCTACTGGAACAATGCAGGCAGCGGGTGGGTCATACCAATGGTGCCGAGATGCCATTTGCGAAAGAGAAAAAGCTTTAGCCAACGAGCTTGGTCTTAGCCCTTATGATTTGATGAATTTAGAAGCAAGCAAAATCCCAGCTGGATCTGAAAATCTTCTTTTCCTACCCTATCTTCTTGGGGAACGTGCTCCCTGGTGGAACCCCCATGCTCGAGGTACATTTATTGGCTTGACGGCTTGCCATCGAAAGCCTCATCTTATCCGAGCAGTCCTTGAAGGAGTGAGTTTCAATCTTCGTATTATCCTTGATGCTTTTCGAGAACAAGGTATAAAGATTGAAAATATTCGAATTATTGGTGGAGGAGCTCGAGGAACATTTTGGGCTCAGATTTTATCCAGTATGTTTAATATAGAAATTTTACGTCCAAAGTATCTCGAGGAAGCAACTTCTTTAGGTGCAGCTATTGCAGGAGGAGTAGGGGTAGGCATTTTCCCCAATTTTGACGTTGCCGAGAAATTAATTGAAATCCGGGATTGTTACCAACCAATTTCAGAAGATGTCGAAACTTATAACCAACTTTATCCGGTCTTTATTCAAGCTTATCAATCCTTGGTCCAGGTATTTGAGCATTTATAGGAAAAAATGAAGGAGGGGATTTTTTCTATTGGAGTTCTATGTTGGAACCAGTGGATGGTATTATTCCTGGAATGAGGAAAAGAATTTGAGCTGGTATGTCAATAATAGTCATTTAAACGCTGTTGAACTGAATGCAAGTTTTTATCGTTTTCCTTTTCCAAATCAAATAAAATCCTGGGCACAAAAAGGGAGTGGTATTCGTTTTTCCATCAAAGTATCTCGACGAATTACTCATATTCATCGTTTAAACCAGGAATCTTATCCAATATGGGATGCTTTTGTTGGTCTTTTTGAACCCCTTCAAAGTCTTATTGATTTTTTCCTTTTTCAGTTTCCTGCCTCATTCACCACGAAACAATTTGATACTTTCGTTCAATTTTTTACTCATATTCCCCACTCATTTCATAGCCTTTTGGCAATCGAAATGAGAAATCCCGAGTGGTATCAAAAAAAATGGATTAAAGAATTAGAACAAATCCCAGTTGTTTTAGTGAGTGTGGATAGTCCCGATTTTCAGAATAGAATAATTCTTTCCAAAGATATTATTTATATGCGTTTTCACGGAAGAACGGAATGGTATCACCATAACTATCTCCCACAGGAACTCGAAGAGGCTGCCAATCAATGTTGTTCTTTAAAGCCAGAAAAAATCTATGCTTTTTTTAATAATGACCACTTTATGCTCGATAATGCACAATTTTTTTATCACCTTTTGAAAGAGAGAGCTTAAACTAAATTAAACTAAATTTTTCAATACAAAATCCGATACTTATTTAATAAGTTCATTTTTCGAAAGTGGAAAATCAAGGAGGCTTTGGCTATGTTATTTGAAGAAAAAGTGTTTACTGGAGATTGGAGTTCTTTAGTTTGGAGAGGAATTATAGCTTTATTAATTGGCTTGATGATTTTAGTTTGGCCAGCAATCAGCGTGGTTGCTTTTCTTCGGTTGATTGGTTTTGTAGCTATAATTGGTGGATTCATGGTCATTATTCAAGCGATCCGAACCAAAGGAGGATGGCCACTCATTCTGGAAGGAATCATGGGTATTGTAATTGGTATTTTGGTCATCTCAATGCCTGGGTTGTCTGCATTGGTTATTTCGCTTCTTATTGGATTATGGATGGTATTTATTGGTATTTTTCAAATTATCAATGTTATTCAATTTTATCAAATGCTTCCTAATATTGGAAAATGGTTAATCATTCTCAATGGCATCGTTTCAATTTTATTTGGTCTTATTGTTGTGTCT
>JAAYUT010000200.1 GCA_012517485.1 Candidatus Atribacter fermentans | reverse complement strand
TCCGGCAGTTAGTATATCCACACCTACCAGTATCACCAGGGGAATTCCTATCCTCAAGGACATTTGTGCTCCAGATATAAATAACCCCATAACCAGTTCCAATTTCATTGCACTATTGAAAAAATTTTTTAATTTAGTATTAACTCCATCAAAGTAGTTATCTATCTGATTAGATGATTTAATGACTTTTATTCCTTCTAAAGATTCTTGCATGGCATCAGCTAATTCAATCTTGTTATCTATGTGTTTGTTGGCAAGATTGTCTTTGACCTTTCCACAGCCCCAAAGAAACAACAACGAAAAGGGAAGGCCTATTAACAGACTGACTCCCATTCTCCAATCAAATAGCATTAATAAAGCTACTATTATGATGATGGCAATTGTTGATCCAAATAGCTGAGGAACAGAATGAGAAAACAGGGTTTCCAGAAACGTTGCATCATCCATCATGGTTCCGGTAAATTCAGTTAGATCCTTTTTACCAAAGAAGGATAGGGGTAATTTTCTTATTTTTTCAGCTAACCTTATTCTTCTATTGGCACTTTCTTCGTATGCTGCAACGTAAGTCTTGTTGTAGTGATACATTTGAGTGGCAAATATTACGAGTAAAATTCCCCCTGCAATCACGGTATAAAGTATCAGATCTAAATTAGCATCACCCATTCCCAGTAAAGGGTTTAAAAGCTGTTGAATGAGTACTAATAATATAAAAACAGGTAGTATTAATGCCAGATCAGTTAATACTACTGAGAAAATGGCTTTTTTTAAGTCATTAGCCCCTTTATCTGTTAAAACAAACCATTCCTTAAGCATTTGGATCAGCCCCCTTATTTACGTCATTTCTTATTTCATAACTGCTTGAGTCATCCTGCAGATTATCTGGGTCTGGTAACCCATTATCATCTGTTTTATTAGATTTTGCAGTTTGTTTTCCAACACCCCAGGATAATCCTGATTGATATTCTTTCCACATTTTAGCATAGAATCCCTCCTTTTTCAGGAGTTCGTTATGATTCCCCCTTTCTAAAATTTTACCCTTATCTAGCACTAAAATTTCATCGACATTTTTTATGGAGGACAACCTGTGGGCTATCATGATGACAGTTTTATTCTTGGTTAATTCTTCAAAAGCGAGCTGTATTTTATATTCATTTTCAGGATCTGCAAAAGCCGTTGCTTCATCAAATATTATTATGGGTGAATCTTTCAAAATAGCTCTTGCTAAAGCAATTCTCTGTTTTTCCCCTCCAGATAAGTATATGCCTTTTCCAATTACGGTGTCGATTCCATCTGGTAATTTTTCCAGTATATCATCACACTGAGCTGATCTTGCTGCTTCTAAAACTTCTTCTATTGTTGCATCAGGCTCAGGGAATTTTATGTTGTTTAAAATACTGTCTTTAAGTAAGTAAACATCCTGAAATACTATGCTCAGTCTATCCATTAACTCGGGGTAAGCCATCTCCTTAATATTAACCTCCCCGATGGTTATTTCTCCTTTATCAACATCCCAGAATCTGGGAATTAAATTGGCTATCGTTGTTTTTCCTCCTCCAGAAGGCCCAACTAAAGCCATTATTTTTCCTTCATCAACTTTAAAGGAAATATCTTCTAAAGCCATTTCCTCTTTATTCCTATCTTCATCGATATATGAAAAACTCACGTTTTCAAAGACGATGTCGTTATTTTCTGGTGTTTGAGGATTTAAAGACTCTTTTAAAGGTTTTTCATTGAACAAGGCGTCAATCTTCTTTAAGGATTCTGAAACCATCATCTGGTCAGAAGCAGTGTACATTATCTTCATAAGCATGGATGCTGTAACTGGAGCAAAAATCGCGTAAAATATGAAACTTAAAACAAAGGATTCATAATTAGTAGCCAGTGAACTGAGTATGATACCTGCTGGAATCAGCAGGAAGAAAGCTCCGTTGATGATGGTTACAAATAAACTCATTGATTTTTCCATGGACAAAGCATACTTCAAAACAAAATCCTTATATCTTATTATAGAATCGTAGAAGTTTTTAAATGAGTATATTGTTTGTCCAAATACTTTTACTACTGAAATCCCCCTAACATACTCCACAGCCGAATTATTCATATCTTCCAGGGAATTTTGATATATTTCCAAAAACTTCTGACTAGATCTTTTCATTATGGAGTATTGAATGGCAAATCCTGCTATCAATGGAATTAAACAGATGATTCCAAGGATCCAGTCAAAATACATTAGTAATATTAGTATTACAACCGGGGTGACCATACTCCCAACTAAGTCGGGTAGTCTGTGGGCTATAAAATCTTCCAGTTGAAAGGTATTGGTTTCTACGATTTTACGAATTTTTCCACTGGGATTCATGGTATGGAAACCTAAAGGCAAAGTAGTCAGGTGTTTTAGTAGATCGTACCTTACATTTTTGATGGTTTTAAATGCCACAACGTGGGTACACATCAACGCTGCAAAAGTCACCAAAATCCCAGAAATTGCAAAAATCAGCGCTGACCAACCATAAGATATCACTAAACCAGTATTCACCAGGCTTATATTTCCACTTACAATCAGTATCTCCTTGATTATGAAGTAAATATAAACAAAGGGACCTAACGTTAACACGCTTCCTATTGCAGATAATATGTATCCTAAAATCAATAGAACCTTTAAATTTCCAGTTAATTCCATTAACCGTGAAAAACCGTGGTTTTCTTTATTTTCATTCAATTTCATTCCCCATAATAAACTTTTTACATATTCAATCTTCTTCTGTTTCAAATTCAAGTTACTTATTTTACATATTTACAACAATTAAAAACCAAATATCCCTTTAAACGTTATTTTTTAGTTAAAAAAAGAAGGATCAATTTTTAATTAGAAAAACAATGTCTTTTAAAAGAATAATTTGACTTTTATTGCACGATTTAAACATTGTATCTTACTACTATATAAAATTTAGGCACACCTAAAAGTTTAAATATAATTTAGGGATAACTAAATTTCATAGCATACCAATGAATAGTATTACTGTTTTTAGATTTTCTTAATATCTACAAAACCCTTCAATTCATTGGATTATTAAAAAACGGAGATAAAATATGGATAATAATAAGTTGAACACACAAGATTTAATAACAACTGAAATATTTACCGCAATTTACATTGTAATTTTTTTCATTTGTGGTATGCTGGGTTACATCCCTATTTTACTGGTATTTCTTCCATTAATTTGCCCAATTGTAACCGGAATTCCCTTCATGTTATTCTTAACAAAGGTGAAGAAATTTGGAATGGTTACCATCATGGGTCTTATCATCGGTTTAGTCATGTTCTTAACTGGACATACCTGGATGCCAGTTGCAACCGGATTGATATTTGGACTGCTAGCCGATTTAGTATTTAAAGCAGGTAAATATCAAAGCTCTAAAAATTCCATATTAGGATACGGTGTCTTCAGTATGTTCATAATTGGAGCGATGATGCCTATGTGGGTTATGCGAGATAGCTACTTTGAATATATGAGTTCCAGCATGGGAACCGAATATGTCGCCACAGTAATGTCACTCACCCCGGAATGGATGTTCTTTGTTCTGATGATTGTGGCATTTATAGCGGGTATTATAGGGGCTCTTCTGGGAAAATCTGTCCTGAAAAAACACTTCAAAAGAGCAGGCATCGCTTAATGAGGATAGGTAATGAATCAGGATATTCTACAATCTTCAGATAATGGTACAATTCTTAAACTCGATCCTAGAACAAAAATTATCGTGCTCGTAATTTTAAATCTGATTGTCTTTGGGGAAGCACCACTACATATAACCATATTCTTGGTTGTTATCCCTTTTTTCCTTTTATTATTCAGTAAAAGAGAAAAAGCAGCGTTGATTTATATTTCAGCCTACACATTAGCTATACTGGGAGAAATTTATCTTGTACCCGTAACTCACGGAGTTTTAAACATATTTGTGGTGATGATTACCAACCTGATGGCGAGGATGATGCCGGGATTTGTTATGGCATATTACCTGCTAGTTACTACGAAGGTCAGTGAATTTATGGCTGCCATGGAGAGAATTCGAATTCCTGAAATTATAACCATACCTATTTCAGTAGTTTTTAGATTTTTTCCAACCCTAATTGAAGAATTCCGTTCAATAATGGATGCCATGCGAATGCGTGGAATTGGATTAAATATAAGGACATTCAAATCTCCATTAACAGTGCTGGAATATATCCTGGTCCCATTACTAATTAATGCTGTTAAAACTGGAGATGAGTTGTCTGCAGCTTCATTAACCAGAGGATTGAGTAATCCTGTAAAAAGGACACATATATGTGAAGTTGGATTCAAGATCCCGGATATTATAGTATTATCAGTTTCAACAGTTGCTTTAACCATTTTTATTCTATCTAGATATGGAGTTTTTTGAAATGCTTAAAATTAAAAACATTAATTTTTCATACGGTGCAAATAATGATGAATATGATCTAAAGAACATCAATCTGCATATTAAAAAAGGAGAGGTGATCCTTCTATGTGGTGGATCTGGTTGTGGAAAAACCACCTTAACTCGACTTATCAATGGTTTAATACCCAACTTCTTTGAAGGTTCAATCCAGGGCCAAATTACCATTAACAACATTCCCATAAACGAAATTCCCATTTACGAAACAGCTAAAATGATCGGGTCTGTATTTCAAAATCCACGTTCACAATTCTTTAACGTTGATACTAACAGTGAGCTAGTTTTTGGATGCGAAAATATGGGGCTTCCTGTTGAAGAAATTGAAAATAGACTTCATGAGGTGATATCCACATTCGATATCCATAATTTGTTAAATAAAAGCATCTTTAAATTATCGGGTGGAGAAAAACAGAAAATTGCATGTGCTTCAGTTTCCGCCTGTAAACCTCAAATTTTATTATTAGATGAACCATCATCCAACTTAGATTCTAGATCAACATGGGACCTTAGAAAACTAATTTCAATATGGAAAAATAGGGGAAACACTGTCATAATAGCCGAACACCGTTTATATTTTTTAAATGACCTTATAGATCGTATTATCTTCATGAAAGATGGTGAAATCCATAAGGAACTAAATAAAGATGAAGTAATATCCATGGATACAGAATCATTTTTACATCTAGGTCTTCGTCCTTTATCTTTAGAAGATCTTTCTAAAAACCAAGAAGATTTCTCTCCAAAGCCAGATAATTTGGATACTCCATTAAATTTAACTAATTTTAAATATACATATGGAAAAGAAATAGCAATTGATATTGAATCTTTACAGGTTCCTCAAAACGAGATAATAGCCATCATTGGTGAAAATGGAGCTGGAAAATCTACTTTTGCCCGGTGCCTTTGCGGACTTGAAGGAAAATGTAAAGGTCTGCTGGAGAAGGAAGGGAAGACTCTGGGGGACAAAGAACGTTTAAAAATATCTTACATGGTTATGCAGGATGTAAACCATCAAATTTTTACTGAAAGTGTTTTAGACGAAATTTTACTCAGCATGGAGGATGATGAAGCCATTGGAAAAGCTGAAGAGATTTTAAAAAATCTAGATTTACTGCATCTAAAAGAAACCCACCCCATGGCATTATCTGGAGGCCAAAAGCAACGTGTAGCCATTGGTGGTGCTATCGCTTCAAAAAAGGAGATCATCATATTTGATGAACCAACAAGTGGCCTGGATTTAAAACACATGAGGGAAGTGGCTACAAATATAAAAGAACTTCAAAAAAAAGGCATCACAATATTTATCATTTCACATGATATGGAACTTATACTGGAATGCTGTTCCCATGTTTTACTTTTTAAAAAGGGCAAAGTAGTCGATAACTATACCTTAGATGATACAGGAGAAGAAAAACTAAAAAAATTCTTTATAGAAAACATTTGAGCTTAACAATCCACCAAATGATATTATTAACCTTAAATTGATAAATCCACTTTAAACGTAAAGGAGGACCAATATGAGTTTAATTAAAGATTTTTTTGCAAACACGCGTAAACCTAAAGGCCTATCTGGCAAGATGATGTTGAAGATGATGAACATCATGCATAATAAAAACGCCATGTGGTGTTTAAGTAACATTGAAATAGAAAAGGCAGCGTCTATTTTAGAAATTGGGTGTGGCGGTGGGAAAAACATTTCCAATCTACTGCAAAAAGCGCCTGATGCCAAAGTTTACGGTGTGGATTTCTCCGAAGCAAGTGTGGAAAATTCAAAGAAATTCAACAAAGAAAGCTATATCAGAGGGAAAAGTTGAAGTTGTCCAGGGAAATGTTTCCTCCCTACCATTTAAGGATGAAAAATTCGACCTGGCCACTGCATTTGAGACCATCTACTTCTGGCCCGACCTTGTAAACGATTTTAAAGAGGTCAACCGTGTGCTTAAATCTGGTGGTAAATTCTTCATCTGTAACGAAGCAGCCCAACCAGAGGGATTTGAAAAGTGGACTAATAAGATCGACATGACAATTTACACCAAGAAACAACTTAAAGACATTCTTATTATGGCCGGTTTCACTAATATACAAACTCATGAGCATGAAAATGGAGAATGGCTATGTGTAATTGCCCAAAAACCTTAAATTAGGAATTATTGAATGAAATCAAATGGTGCATGTTTTAAAAACTTGTTTTTTCCTTTCAAAAGGGACATTTAAGATAAAGGCGTGATTTCAAATCAAGTTTCAAAAATTTATTCATTCTTTAAAAAAGCATGTAAAATGGTTATAAAATTTTTGATTATATCCCGGACAGTATCTGCACGAAGATATTTTTAATTTGATCTATATTTCGTTCATAGAGATCTTCTTCCTGGTACATGTAACAATAGAAAGCTAAAGCATTATATATACTTACCATAAATTTTAACTTTTCTCCAAGTATCACCGGATCAATATCAGGTAACTTTTCAAGCATGGATTTTTCCATCATACGTAGATATCTCTCTTCCATTTTAGCATGATATTTTCTAAAATCAGGGTCGTTGATAAACTCTGTTATTGACATCATGTACAAAGTACGTTCATCAAACCGTTCCAACATAGTTTGGGCTAATTTTTCACATATTTCATTGATGATCTCTTTTTTAGGATTATTTTTATCTATATTCTCCACGATGTCAATATTAGATGTTCGATCAAGAACTCTGAAGAAGATTTCCTTGGTACTTTTAAAATAATAATAAAATCCTCCCTTAGAAAGAGTTGTGGCATTGATAATGTCTTCCATGGTGGTGTTATGGTAACCTTTTTTCAGGAAAACTTCAGTAGCTGCATTTAATATCTCTTCTATTCTTTCTTCCCGAGGTTTTTTGATAAATTTTCCCATGATCACATCTCCCCTATTATTAACCTATCTTTAATATTATAGAAAACTTAGTAAGTTATTTAATTAATGACGGATTTATATTTGTATTTATTAAAAAAGGTTAATCAAACATATTATGAATGTGAAAAAAATTACAATTTATTATCTTAAAAAAGTTTAACGTAAAAAAATAAGGAATAGCGGTTTAAACCACTGCCCCCTTCTTAATTCCTTCTCACTCACTATTAGTGGATCCGAATTTCCATCCATGTGCTCGTTGTTGTTCATCCCAGAGATGCCGGTATGTTCCCTGATTTTCCAGTAGCTTATGGTGTTTTCCTTTTTCCATCACTCTTCCTTTATCAATTACTATGATCTGGTCCGCATCAGATATGGAATAAAGTCGGTGAGCAATTACCACTACAGTTTTGGATTTAACCAGTTCCCGGATGGCCTCCTGGATCTTTCCCTCATTTTCAGGATCAAGTGATGCAGTGGCCTCATCCAGCAGAATTATTGGTGCATCCTTTAATATCGCACGGGCGATGGATATACGTTGTTTTTCACCTCCAGATAGTGTGGATCCACCTTCACCAACCATTGTATCATAACCATCAGGTAATTTCTGGATGAACTCATGGCAGTTGGCCTGCTGCATTGCCACCTCAAAAACATCATCTTTGGTAGCATTGGGATTGCCAATCTTGATGTTATTGTATATGGTATCATTGAAAAGATACACATCCTGAAAGACCATGCTCATACAGCTTAAAATATGTTCATTCTTCAGATCCTTGATATTTTGTCCACCAATCTTAATCTGGCCAGATCCCACATCCCAGAAACGTGCAATTAAACTGGTTATGGTGGTTTTACCTGAGCCTGATGGTCCCACCAGTGCGGTGATGCTTCTCTCCGGGATATGGAAGCTAACAGCCTTTATCACGTCTACATCTTGATACTTGAAGGTGACATCTTCAAATTCAATATCGTAACGGTCAATTTTACTATCCTGTGAGGGTTCAGGCAGAATTTTAGCCCTTAAAGTCTCCACCACACGATCAGCAGCCATATTCATGTACCTCATCTCACCAATGGATACACTTAAAAGTTTTAAGGGTTCATAGAACCCATATCCTATTATCAAAAACAGGAGGAATATTGGAATGCTTAGGGTTCCGTTTTCCATGAATTGAACTCCAAAAATTAGGAGCGCCAGGAAACCAATCTCTAAGAAAGCAAAATACACCATAAGCAGTGGGACAGGGATCCCTTCCAGTTTTATGCTGTCTTTTTTCAGTTTACTAAACGATTTTTCCATACGTTGGAATCTGTTTCCAGTTTGATTGTAGGCTTTGAGAACTTTTATCCCTAAAAGATACTCCATCATCCTTGAAACAGCCTCATTCCTTGATTTAAGTTGTTTTTCTCCGAAATAATTAACCAACTTCAGGAAAAGATACAGAAAGATCAAAGCTAATATCACAAAAATTATGGCTATGGCTCCCAATCTCCAGTCGGCAATTAAAAGAACAGAACCTAGAATCACAGCCATAACAATAGACCCAATCACATCAGGAAACAGATGGCTGAATACATTTTCCACCAGCCCCATATCCTGTAACAGTAACGCAGCCACATCACCAGGGTCACGTCTTTTAAAGAAACTCAAAGGAAGTTTTCTCAGATGTTCACCCAGTTTCAGACGAGCTTCAGCAGACAGGGAATAAGCCAACGTATATGAATATTTATACGCTTTTTTCCCCACAAATACCTGAAGTAGTAGGGTTATGAAAAGACCAACGATAGCTAGGGTTAAGAATTCTATGTTTATAGGTTTTTGGTAGACGATAGGTGCAAAAAGTTCCAGTAGAACCATAAAAAGAATTCCATAGGGTGCTCCTTTAAACAGATTTTGGAGAATATTCCATCCAATTTCCCGGTACAATTTACTTTTTTCGCCAGCAGTAATAACTTTAATTGAATTAAACACCAACATCACCTCCTGTTGATTTAAATGTCCACTTCCTGGCTGAATTATGGGATCCCCACATTTCCCAGTAAAGTTTCCTGTTTTCTATGAGTTCCTCATGTGTCCCCCTTTCCACAATTTGCCCCTCATCTAAGACCATTATCTCATCTGAATCAGTAATGGTGAAAAGACGGTGGGCAATAATTAGAACAGTCCTATTTTTCAGTAGTTTACTGAACGCTTCCTGAATTTTCACTTCATTTTCTGGATCGGCAAAGGCTGTAGCCTCATCCAGGATCACAATAGGGGCATTCTTGAGCATAGCCCGTGCAAGAGATATTCTTTGTTTTTCCCCTCCGCTGAGGTGAACTCCAGATTCTCCAATCAGGGTTTGATAACCATCTGGTAGTTCCTCTGTGATGAAGTCGTGTATATTTGCTGCTTTAGAAACAGCTATTATTTCTTCTTCTGTTACGTCTTCACGGCCCATTTTTATGTTTTCCATTACGGTATCGCTGAAGATGAATACGTCCTGAAAAACTAGGGCAATTTTATCCATTAAATAGTTTAATGGAATATTTTTAATGTCCACACCACCAATGAGTATTTTTCCTTTATTTATATCCCATAATCTGGCGGTTAAATTTGCAATGGTGGTTTTACCTGATCCTGATGGTCCCACCAGTGCAAAAGTTTTACCTTCATCGATTTTAAAGTCCACATTGTGCAGTACCTGATGTTCATCATAGGCAAAATCCACATCCTGGAATTCTATGGAATAATCCTTAGGTATTCCTGGGTTTTGAGGTTCAGGTAAACCTTTTTGCTCTAAAATTGCATCTATACGGCCTACACCCTCAGTAATCTGGGCTAAAAGTCCGCTTACGAAAATCAGTTTGTAGATTGGTTTCATATACGCCAATCCTACAATAAGAAACAGTATGAAAACGGGAAGTTGGAGTTGTCCCCCCAAATATAACCAAATACCCACCGGTAAAATGAAGAGTAATGGCGCGCCTAAAAGCGCGAAAAAAACCGCCCATGGACCAATAGATCTGTCAGTCCAATTATTGCAAAAATCACGGAAAGAGTAAACAGTGCTTTTGAATCGTGTAAATGACTGTACAGTCTGATTGAATATTTTTATCACTGGCATTCCACGAACATATTCTATTATTGTACTGTTCATATTTTCCATTGCCCGATGGTATCTGTTCATTTCAGTTTTGTTCTTGGAAAAGGCGAAACTCCAAGCAAAAAATGCTAGTGGTACTGGTACCAGTGTAGCAAGTGACAAGCGCCAATCAAAGAAGAATAAAATTATGATTGTTATCACAGGGATTGCGATTCCACTGGCTAGATCAGGGATGTGGTGTGCTACAAATAGTTCAATTCGCTCCACATCTTCATTAAGGATCTTTTTTAAGTATCCCGTGTTGTGGTAAGTGAAATAACCCATATTCAAACTGCCTAAATGCTCTGAAATACTCACCCTCAACTCATACAGTATGTTAAATGCGGCTATGTGTGATAAAATTCCGGAAATATATTTAAGGATCAATCTACCCGCCAGAGCTATCACCGCTATCCATATATAGGTCCATATTTGGCTCCATTCAATAGGTGGGCTGAGTAAGTCCACGGTTACCAAATAGATTACCAGAAATATTACGAGTGCAAATATCTCACTTATCACAGAATAAACAGATGATGCAATAATCAGAATTTTTTTTACACCAGCAATCTCTAAAAGGCGTGGTATTCCACTAAAACTCATTTTACCATTATTTTCTTCATTTTTTTCCATTTAAGCACCTCTATCATTATCAAATTTTTTTCTATTACTAAATAACATTTAAACCTAATTTGTACATTTTTATCATGTTTTACAGCATTTAAGACCATAAAATAACCTTTTTGATAATAAAAGCCATATTTACCTCCTAAAACAACATAATCCCACCTGATTTTCCGATTATATTTCGACGTTCGCGTCGGGATTCTTTTATTCATCTGTTCATAAAATTGAACATTAAAAAACACGAACTTTTATGCTACCTAAATCTAGATTTATTTTATATACTTTTGTTTTCAACCAATACCCTTAAAGTAAAATCCTAGTTCCCCCATCAATCCTGTTAAGTAGAGTATCAAGAGTATTATGACACTTATGGACCAGAAAGATAACATATATAACCAGTCTACCCTTTTGAATTCAATTTTCTTGTAGAACGTTCGTTCTTTGAATGCACCGAATGCCCGTCCATCCATTGATAAAGCCGTCCTTTCTCCAATTCTTATGGCATTTACAAGGAGTGGGACACTGTATCTTTTTGTCTTTTCAAAGTAAGATCGAACTCCACTTTCATCTGCTATCCCCATCACTTTATGCGCCGATCTGACAACGTTAAACTCGGTCTCCATCATGGGTAAAAATCTGAAAGCCACCATAACTCCATAACTGAATTTATAGGGGAGTCTCAGGTTTTGTATTATGGACCGGATGAAATTACTTGGCTCAGTAGTAAAGCTGAAGGGCAACGCTAGGATCAACAAAGCATAAATTCTAAGGGCCATTGTCAAACCAGCGTAAAGGCTGATCTGATAAATATTGAAAGCTCCAATAGTAAACAACACTGGAGAACCGGCTGTTAATTCGTTTCGAGCCGCGACCAGAAATAAAATTAGGATGGAAAGGGAAAAAATTAGAACCGGGGCTGAGATCTTCAAAAAATTGGTTAATGGAATTTTCCCAAGTACAAGAATTATGAAAACCGTTAATGCAATAAACGCAAGGGGAGTCCAAAAATCATTCACCATACAAAGGAGAATAAATAATGGAATAGGAGCAATGATTTTGCTTATGGGATTAAGTTTATTTAGAAATGAATTATTGTCATAATAAAAAAATTTCATAGAAATCACTTCGTTTTAAGAGCATAAATAAACTCTTCGGGAGTGGATAATCCTTTCCAGTTTTTATTATATTTTGATAGACAACCAGATAATTCAAACAAAGGTGGAGGGGTTAAACGGGCTCGTTGAAGTATTTCCTCATTTTTAAAGAGTTTATGTGTTGATCCAAAGAAAATGGCTTTTCCATCAGCCATCACCATCACATTTCGGGCGTGTCTGGCCACCAAGCTCATATCATGAGTGATCATGATGATTGTTTTACCTTCCTGGTTTAGAGAGTTTAAGAAGGTTAAGAGTTCACTGGAACTCTTAAGATCCTGACCAAAAGTGGGTTCATCCAGTATTAAAATATCCTGTCCCAAAGTTAGCATGGTTGCCACACTCAATAAACGTTTTTGACCATGACTAAGCATATAAGGACTCATTTTAACGTATGATTTGATCCTGAAACGTTCCAGTGTGGAATCCAACCAGTCTTTAATTTCATCATCTGAAAAACCTCTTAATTTGAGTCCAAAGGTTAACTGTTCTTCCACCGTGTTCTTAATGAACTGATGTTCTGGATTCTGGAAAACATAGCCTATTTTATGACTCATGTGCTTGGTAGAAATATCTGAAATATCTTTTCCTTCCAAGAAAACCGTGTTTTGTGGGGGATGGATGATATCCACCATATGTTTAGCTAAAGTAGTTTTCCCAGCCCCATTAGCCCCTACGATTGCTAAAAAGTCACCTTTATCCACTTTTAAATTGACATCTTCTATAACCTTACATTTATTATAGGCGAATGATAGGTTCCGTATTTCAAGAACAGGGTTTGTAGAATCAGTTGATTCGACTGAGGAATGGTTATTTTCTAAATTATTAAAGCTGGGTTTAAGATATTTAAGGTAATCACATGCTTCTTCTATACTTAGAGGAATTTTATGGGGTTTAATATTGTTTTCCTTGAATTTATTAGCCAGCAATGCGGTTTGAGGCATCCATATTCCTTTCTGAATCAACAGATCGGTATGTTCACTGAAAACTTCAAGAGGTGTTCCTTCCAGTAATTTAACCCCTTCTTTATCAATCACTATTACACGATCGATTAAATGTATCAGATCATCAAGTTTATGTTCTATGAGGATGATAGTATGTTTATCTGTTTCTTTAAGTGATTTAACGGTTTCAAAAAACTCCAGTGTCCCCACAGGATCCAGGTTGGCTGTGGGTTCATCAAAAATTAAAACTGATGGGCGTATGGCCATAAGTGCCGCCAGGAGTATCTTCTGTTTCTCTCCCCCTGAAAGACTGTAAACATCTCTGTAACGATAATCAAGCATATCTACCTTTGAAAGTGCTTCCACTAATCTCTCTTCCATTTCTTCTGGGGGATAACAGAGATTTTCCAGGCCAAAAACTATTTCGTCTTCTACGTTCATGCTGACAAACTGAGCTTCAGGATCCTGAAAAACTATGCCTACTTTTTGAGTAAGTTCATAAACCGGTGTTTTAAAGCTTTCCATACCACAAACATGAACCTTTCCACTAATTTCACCCGGAAATGAATTGGGAATAAGTCCATTAAGAGTCAAAGCCAATGTACTTTTACCAGATCCTGAAGGGCCCAGAACCAGGATAACTTCTCCCTCCCCAATTTGGAGATCAATTCCCTTCAGACAATGATGAGAATCCCTCTCGTATTTAAAACTTAAATTGTTAACTTCAATCAATTATTCACCTTTAAAAATATTTTAATATCTCATAATCCTTTATAAGAGTCATGATTTTTATAAAATAAAAAAGGATAAAAAAATTATCTCTGTTTCATGATTATACCTATATTCCAATACTTTAGGTTTCATCAGAAACATTTGAGATAATACCTGTTTTAAATACGGCATCACCTATGAATTTTGCTAGTAATCCTCCAAGCACGGCTCCACTTATCATATATCCAATTACATAAACTATTTGGAGTGAGGGAGAAATATTTGCAAATCCCATCATTACATAGGATATTGTTGCATTAACTAAACCAGTAATGGCCCCTACTATCACTAAATACCATAATTTAAAGTTTTTGTAACGTCCAGCTAGAAAAACAGCTTCAATTGGTAATCCGATGAAAAATCCAGACATTAACATCGTGATTCCCCACGGAGTGAAAGGTATAGTCACAAGATGAATCACCATAGAGGAAAATATAGCTACTCCAGGTTTACGTATAAGATAAGCTACCATAATAATCGGGAAGTAATAAATACCAACTACAAATGGATATAATAATGGAACTGTATACAATAATCCAATTGCATAGGATAAGGGAATATAAAGCACACCTAAAGCTATGGATATAATAGCTGTTACCATAATATCTCTAGTAGTCCAACTTCGATTAACTCGTTTTGAAATCTCTTCAGTCATTTAAACTCTCCTTCAGAACTCATTTTTTAGAATATCATATCCTGTTTCTAAATATAATTAGACGTCTACGTCTAATTATATATAATACTTTCTATTTTATTTTTATTATTACTTTCACCTGATATTTAGACTTTAAAGTAATAAATATGGTAATTTATCACCCGATAATAAATTAAAGAACGAATTACCCTAATAGAACTACCCTAAAGCAACATCCAGTATCATCATTATAACAAAACCGACCATGGCTGCAACTGTGGCCAGATCAACATTGCCCTCTCTCTGACATTCTGGAATTATATCCTCAATAACCACGAATATCATGGCACCGGCAGCAAAACTCAAT
>JAAYUT010000199.1 GCA_012517485.1 Candidatus Atribacter fermentans | reverse complement strand
GTTGCAATATGTCCTTGGTCGTGATAAAGAGATAGTACTGCATCATATCTTCCCTGCCGAGCAAACCAAAAAATAGAATCAGCAGGATAGACTCCCTCTACATTTATTCCATGCTTACGCGATTCGTTAATAGCTGGGATAATTTCCCTTATTTCTTCTTGGCCCAACAAACCATTTTCTCCTCCATGAGGATTGAGAGCGGCAACTGCTATTCTTGCCGAAAAAAGTCCAATAGAATTCAAATATTGATCCATCTCGAGTAAGAATTGATATACTTTCTCTTTTTTTACTTCCTTGATTGCTTCCAAAAGTGAGAGATGCCGGGTAAGAAAAAAAACACGAAGTTGATCAAGTTGGAACATGGTAAGTGCGGACGAACTTTTGGTCAATTCCTTAAAAATTTCAGTATGCCCAATAAATGGAACAGAGGCAAGATGCAATGCCTCCTTGCTGATAGGTGCAGTTACCACGGCATCGACTTGCCCCTTAAGAGCTAACTGAATAGCAGTTTGGATATATTCAAAGCTGCTTCGTCCCGACTGAGAAGAAATTTCGCCCCATCGAAAAGAAGAAATATCAACATTTTTGCAATCAAGAAGATAAAATCCTGGCCTCGAAACTAACTCAGAAAATTCTTGCCAACCAATTGATGTTTTAGTCATCTCCTCAGCTTGGTTCAAAACCTTTCGGTCACCAATAACCAGAGGAATAGCTTTAAACTTCCAATTTTGCAGAGTTTGTACAATAATTTCTGGTCCAATACCGCTGGGATCTCCCATTGTTACAGCTATAATAGGCAATTTTGAATTCATAGTTCGCTCCGAGCAGCAATAATTCTTTTTACACCTTCTTCAATTTCTTCTTTCCTCCGACAAATCGAAATACGAATAAATCCTTCCCCACTTTGTCCAAAAGTATCACCCGGTGCAACAGCAACATGACTTTTTTGGAGTAATTTTTTACAAAAATCAAGTGACTTCATACCAAATTCTCGAATATCGATCCAAACATAATATCCTCCTCCTGGGCGATACACTTTAAAACCAGCATTTTCCAAGCTTGCACAGCACAACTCACAATTCTGATGATAAGAATCAACCATCTTTTGAATTTCTTCTTCTGGCATGTCCAACGCAATTTCAGCAGCTTTTTGTGAGAGATGAGAAGTACAGGCAATCATAAATTCCGAAACCTTCATTAAATGAACCAATAGATCCTTTGGAACGACCATATATCCCACTCGCCATCCCGTTAAGGCATAGGTTTTAGAAAAGGAAAAAATGCTGATCAATCTCTCGGGTCGAACATAACGGTACATCCCAAAATGCTCACCCTGATAAATATATTTTTCATAAGCTTCATCGGATACAACTAACAGGTTGTACTCCTCGGCTAAATCTGAAATTGACTTCATAACTTCTTCTGGAAATACCACACCTAAGGGATTAGAAGGAGTATTGACTAAAATCATTTTTGTTTTTGGAGTGATTGATTTACGAATTGATTCAAAATTGGGTAAATAATTATTCTCAGGTAAGAGAAAATATCTTTTAATTCTTCCTCCGCTCAATTCAACCTGTGAGAAATGATTCGTAAAACCCGGATCAGGAATTAATGCTTCATCTCCTGGATCTAAAATGGTTCGAAAAGCAACTAAGGTTCCAAAAAGTGAACCAGGAAGGATGACGACATCATCAGCTTCAACCTTCCAATTTTTCTCTTTCATTAGCTTTTTTGCTATCTTCTCCCTTAAGGAATGGATGCCCACAGTTGGTGTATACTTAATATCCCCTTTAGAATAAAATTCCTTTAAGCCTTCTAAAATAAAAGTCGGGGTGGGAAAATGCGGTTCTCCAATCTCCAAGTGAATCGCATCAGGAATAGTAAGAGCCATTCCCATAAGCTCTCGAATTCCAGAACGAGGCAATCTTGCAACATCATGAGCAATATCTACCATCATAACCTCCTATTAAAAAAGACGTTTTGAAATACTTTTCACAAGTTTCATTACAAATATCTAACCTAGATCTGAACTGTACTTTCACCCTCATCCTCACCTTTTTCCATCAAGGGAGAAGGAATAATTAATTCTTTTTTTCAATTTAAATAATATAACAACGTTTCATTTTGCCGTCATCCTAAGCGGTGCTTTTCCGCGTGAGTATCCCATCTGATACCGAAGGTGTCATCCTGAGGCTTCGTATTCAGAAGCCGTGAAGATTTCATCTGACACCACACCCGTCATCCTGAGCCCTCGCTTTATGAGGGCGTGAGGATCTCATCTGACCCCAAGGTGTCATCCTGAGACTTCGTTTTTTGAAGCTGTGAGGATTTCATCTGACCTCAAGGTGTCATCCTGAGCCCTCGTTTGGTGAGGGCGTGAGGATCTCATCTGACACCACACCCGTCATCCTGAGGCTTCGTATTCAGAAGCCGTGAGGATCTCATTTTTTCAATTCTTTTTTTGTAGAAACTTTAAAGGATGAGATTGCCACGTCGCATAGGACGCTCCTCGCAATGACGGAGCAGTTAAAATATTCAAATCCCCCTAACCCCCTTTTCTAAAGGGGGACTAATTTTCTCTCTCCCCTTCATGGGAAAGGCTTTATTACTTCTTTTTCCTCTCCCATGGTGAGAGAGGTATCGGTGAGGGGACTATTTTCATCCTCAAATGATACAGCTATGTGGCATGGGGGTCTTTCCTGATAAAGTAAAAAAAGAGCATGGTATAATAATGAAGAAATAGCGAAGATGAAAGGAGAGATTGATCTGTCTCATATCATATCTTTAAAAAATAGAGTAGCAATTGTGACGGGAGCCAGTCGAGGGATAGGGAGGTCAATTGCCAAAACCTTAGCCGATAAAGGAGTTCACTTAGCCCTGGTAGCGCGTTCTTTGGAAAAGATGAAAACTCTGGAAAAGGAAATCCAAACCAAGGGGATAAAAATACGCATTTTTCCCGTTGATATAAGTGAACCGAGTGTTCCCGAGGTAGTCGTAAAAGAAACTATTGAAGAGTTTGGGAGATTAGATTTTCTAATTAATAACGCTGGAATAGCTCTTTCCAAACCCTTGATTGAAACTACCGTTGAGGAGTGGGATCGACAAATGATGGTTAACGCTCGAGCTCCTTTTTTATTCTCCCGCGAAGCCATTCCATATTTAAAAAAATCTGATGCACCCTCAATAGTAAATATTTCATCGGTAGTTGGCTATAAAGGATACGTTCTCCAGGGAGCGTATACAGC
>JAAYUT010000198.1 GCA_012517485.1 Candidatus Atribacter fermentans | reverse complement strand
CTTAATGGATAATAGCTTCAAGGTCTACGGTGCCTATTTGAACTACCCGCTTGATCTTGACAGCGAAAACAACGAAGCTTACTTCAGCGTGAGAGGCCAGTATGATTCAGCTAATGCTGAAATCACTGCTGTTGGTGCTTTGGCCTATGAATGGATCGAAGAAAAGACCACACTCACTGTAGAGGGTCGTTACGACAGCGTTACTCCAGCTGGTGTCCAACCTTGGAGCGCCATGGCTGAAGTGGCCTGGGAAATGGCTGACAAAACCAATCTGACCTTGTCCTATGAGATCGGGACCTGGGAAGATGAATACGACGATAATTGGACCGGGAATATTGTTGATAACGCTGGTACTCTTACCGCCGAACTTTCAGTCAGCTTCTAAACTTAGTTTTAAAATAACCTCAAAACCCCTGGGAAATCCCCAGGGGTTTTTTATTTCCTGCCCAAAAAAATAAAAATATTCAATAAATACCTCGAGCCTATCATCCTAAAGTTACTTACCTAAAAGCCTAACGATCTTATCTTTTTTATTTTTTTCTTTATTTCCTCTCCATTTTTTATAAAAGGAGATGGATCGGGATTCGATTTTTTTCCAGTTCTTTCAAATCCCCTCCTTTTTTCCTTTGCGAAAGGGAGAATGACTCAAACAATTCCTCTCCTTGGAGGGGTGCCGTCTTTCGGCGGGGAGGGTGCTTTTTTTTATAGTTACCCTGAGATAATGAGTAAGTAACCTAAAAAAAAAATTTGTTAAATGAGATTGCCACGTCACTGCGCTCCTCGCAATGACGATTTTAGAATGGGCTTGATGGATCAAGCCCTTAAAAAAGAATTTTTATAATAGCGACATGTCTTGGCATGTCGAATCCTACGCTTTCGGATCTTTCCCTCCGTTGTTTATTTTCTCTTCCTAATAAAGTAATAATCCATGGCGTGAATGCCGTTATTATGCTAAAATCTCTCTCATGGACTGGAATAATTTAATATGCACTTGGAGCGATAAAATTCGTTCTCAATCGAATCAACGTTTTATTGAAACTGTTATAAAAAAATATCCGGTAGAACTCTACCTACCGGAAAATACTAATTTCGAAGGGTCTATTCATGTCAAAGGTTTAATTCGCTTAGAAGGGAAAGTTAATGGTAAGATATATTGCCCTATTGCTATTATTGCCGAAAAAGCTTTAGTAACCGCTGAAATTGAGGCTCACTGTCTCTATATTGAAGGACATTTTCGAGGGATTGCTCGGGTTTCCTTTTTGTACTTATCTAAATTAGGTCAATGTGAAGGAAACATTAAAACTCAATGTATATTCGTTGAAGAAGGAGCACGAATGCAATCCAAAGTTACCATTGAAAAAAAAGATATTCCACCCCAATCCGAATTAATCACGCCTTCGGAAAATCAATAATCATGTTTAATTTATTATAACAATATATTTATATTTAAATTTATCCTAAAGTTAGTATTTAAGCAGTAAATGAGGATAGATCCTTATGCCAGTTTGGTTGTACAAGATGAGAATGAAAATGAGTTGCCCCCCTCACTTACAACTCTCCCACCAAGGGCGAGGGAAAAAGTTCCCCCTTTTAAAAAAGGGGGGTAGGGGGATTTGAATTTATTCCTGCTCTGTCATTACGAGGAGCATCCTATGCGACGTGGCAATCTCATTTATACAATCTTTAAAATGTGTAAGATTTAAAAGAAAAAAGATAGGATCCTCACGGCTTCATAAAACGAAGCCTCGGGATGACTGATGAAAGGCACACCCCCCCTAATCCCCCCTCAATGGGGGGAATTTATTT
>JAAYUT010000197.1 GCA_012517485.1 Candidatus Atribacter fermentans | reverse complement strand
TTTTTTCGCGGAAGCATGTTATTCCTATTGAATTATGAATTATACTTTTTTCTGTATTATGATTCAAGTCATTTTTTGCTTTTCTTTGAAAAACATTGAAAGAATGAAGTTCCTCAATGACAATTTTTAGGTTGATTTTTACCTCCTCATTTTAATTTTTATTGAGCGAAGTTGAGGAATTTCTAATATAATGAAGAACAAGAGATGAAATATATCCAGTAAAAAAACCAGCTAAAATAGCAAAGGGAAGCAAGATTAGCAAATACCAAAAAATATGAGTACTTTGTAAATATAGAAAAGCAACAAAAATTTGGCCGATAATATGAAAAAGGGCTCCGAACATACTGATGATGAGAACTGATTCAGTCGCTTTACTCATCATTTTCATCCCAAACCAAGCAAATAACCCCCCGCTTAAGGCAAGAAAAAATCCAATATTTAAGAAGTTGCCAGAAATCAATCCTCCTAAAAAAACCCTTAATAAGGTGACCAGCAAAGCTTCATTTCGTCCTAATAAAAATAAAGCTATCAATGTAACAATATTAGCAAAACCTAACTTCGCCCCAGGAATAAATAAATTAGGCAGCGGGACTAAGTCTTCTAACCCATGTAGAACACTTCCCATTGCCACCAAAATTGCAACATATATGAATCGATTCATTCGGTTTGATTTTATAGTCAAATGGTTATAATCCATGTTTTGTCTCACATTTATAAAACCATAATTTTTCAAGTTCCATGTTTTTCTCAGGAATGACCCAATAGCACTCTTGATTTGAAAGAGTAATAAATATATTCTACTCACATGTTGCTATAATTTGATAGCCACTTTAAAAAATATCCTTTCATCTGAAGGTATTATAACGAATGGTGAGAGTGAAATGGCTGAAAAAAACAAAAGAAAAAATATTCTCATTACCGGTTTGACTTCTCTCCTGACTGATATCAGTTCAGAAATGATCTACCCTATCATCGCTCTTTTTTTAAAGGCTTTGGGAGGTAGTCCAGCTATTCTCGGCATCATCGAAGGTGTTGCCGAGTCGACTGCATCGATTCTTAAAGTATTTTCCGGAGCTTTTGCTGACCGAATCGGCAGAAGGAAACCGTTAGCGATAGTCGGGTATTCTTTTTCTGTTATAGGGAAAATTCTTTTTTATTTTGCCAGTAGCTGGAGTTTTATATTTGCCGGAAGATTTTCTGATCGTTTCGGGAAAGGAGTTCGCACTGCTCCGCGTGATGCTATGATTTCTGAATCGGCAGAAGGAAATCAACAGGGTAAAGCCTTTGGTCTCCATCGCACCATGGATACCATGGGTGCGGTAATCGGTACTTTCATCACCTTTTTCTTTCTTTTTCGTATTCAGGAAGCAGCCAGTCAATCGGGTAATCTTGCTTTTTATATTCCCACCTTCCGTTTGATTATTCTGCTCAGTCTCATTCCGGCAGTTTTAGGAGTATTTGTTCTCTTCTTCACTATAGAAACCGGAACTGGTAAAAAAAGTACTCATTTTGAGCTTTCTTGGAGTTCACTTCTGAAACTTGATCATAAGTTGAAAGTTTTTCTCTTGGCCACTTTTTTGTTTACACTGGGCAATTCTTCCGATCAGTTCATCCTATTAAGAGCTTCTGAGCCCGACTTAGGATATAGTGCTGCTCAAGTCATACTTCTCTATCTTCTCTATAATATTGTATATATGGTGATATCCTACCCGGCAGGATGGCTTTCCGATAAAATTGGTCGAAAGTGGATATTAGTTGTGGGTTTTCTCCTTTATAGTATTACGTATTACGTGATTGGTATAGCTCCTTCCTTTATTATTCCGGCCATGATTCTCTATGGTTTCTATATTGGTATGACCGAAGGGAATGCGAAAGCACTGGTTTCTGAGCTTTCACCTGCTTCAAGGAGAGCAACTATTATCGGTCTTCACGCAACTTTACTGGGAATTGGCCTCTTCCCAGCTTCTTTAATTGGGGGATTGCTTTGGAGTACTTTTGGTCCGTCGGCAACTTTTCTTTTCGGAGGATCAATGACATTTGTCTCGGCATTCATCCTTATTTTACTTCTATAAAAATCAACCACTTTTCGCAGTTATGTCCTTTCTTCACTGCTTCCATGCATTCCGTCATTTTGAGGAGCGATGCGACGTGGCAATCTCATTTCCTGAGTCTGTCATTCTGAGGAGTCCGGTGTTTTTGCCGGACGACGTGAGAATCTCATCCTTTCCAATTCTATGATTCTACAATACTACAAATAATTAAAGATGACTCAAGAGATTGCCACGACCTCAAAAATCGAGGTCTCGCAATGACGAGTAAAATTCCCCTCCTCCGGAGGGGCAAGGGAAAAAGAATTTCCCCCTTTCAAAAAAGGGGGTGAGGGAGATTTGAATATTTTTCTGCTCC
>JAAYUT010000196.1 GCA_012517485.1 Candidatus Atribacter fermentans | reverse complement strand
GTACAGAGAGAGTCAGGGTGAGGGGGTAACAATTTTTATTCCAAAATTTATTATTCATATCTTCTTCAAGAAATTTGTATATAATATTAAAATGAACAGAGAAAATCATTGGGGGAAAGTATTTGAAAAAAATAAGAATCATGGAGGTACCAAAATATGGCATATGTTGAATCATTTGGAAACATTCCAAAAAAGATGAAAGCGGTGGTTAATTATGCTCCTGGCGATTTTCGATTAGAAGAAGTTGACGTTCCAGAAATTGGACCGGGAGAAGTATTAATCAAAGTTGGTGGTTGTGGTATTTGTGCCGGAGACGTAAAAACTTTTCATGGTGCTGCACGAATCTGGGGAGGAGGCGGTCAGCCGGCTTATGTAAAACCACCAGTTATCCCTGGTCATGAATTCTATGGTCAAGTCGTGGCTTTAGGGGAAGGTGCGAGCAAAAAATATGGTTTGAAGCTGGGTGATTGGGCGACATCAGAACAAATTGTTCCCTGTGGGATATGCCGATATTGCCTTCGCGGTGAATATTGGATGTGCGAGGTTCATAATATATATGGTTATCAAAAACATGATGCTGATGGTGGTTTTGCTGAATATATGAGATTTCCGGTAACCGCTCGCAATCATAAATTACCGGATGGGTTCCCATTGAAAATGGCTCCTTACATAGAACCCTTAGGGTGTGCCATCCATGCTGTTGACCGATCTGATATACAACTTGACGATGTTGTGGTGATTGCCGGTATTGGACCTCTTGGATTTGGTATGCTTCAAACTGCTCGTCTTAAAAATCCCAAACTCTTGATTGCAGTTGACGCGAAGGAAAAGAGATTAAATTTAGCCAAAGAATTAGGTGCAGATTTAGTTATGAACCCACTTAAGGAAGATGTAGTAGCCAAGGTAAAAGATCTAACTGATGGCTATGGCTGCGATGTCTATATTCATGCCAGTGGAAATCCCAAGGGAGTCCATCAAGGAATGAATATGATTCGGAAATTAGGAAGATATGTTGAGTTTAGTGTTTTTAATGAACCAACTCTCCTTGACTGGTCTATTATTGGTGATGTGAAAGAAATTGAAATTCGCGGTGCTCACTTAAGTCCTTATACCTATCCAACTGCCATCCGCTTTTTGCAAGAAGGAAAAGTAAAAGCTGAAGAAATTATAACTCACGAATTTCCACTAACTGAGTTTAAAAAAGGAATGGAATTAGCTGAAAAAGGCGACGAATCGATTAAAGTCGTATTAGTTCCATAGCAACTGTGCATATGAATATATGATCCTTCACCCCTCTTATTGATAGGAGGGGTGAATTTTTTATTGCTGATTCATTTCGAAAAGCAAAGCAATGTGGCAATCTCATCTCCCCTCCTTATTCGTTTTATCCAGTGAGGTTTATTTCCATATAATGGGCACCTTCAACCGGATTATAGTAATAAGGTTCGATTTCATAAAAGCCGAGTGACCGGTAAAGAGCTATTGCCTCTTTCATAGTTGAGATGGTATCAAGACGCATTTTATGATAAGCTAATTCTTTAGCGCGGTTGATGAGATGAATCGCCAAACCCTTTCCAACTCCTAATCCTCGGAATTCCGGTCGGACATAAAGTCGTTTCATCTCACAAACTTTATCTCCAAGAGGTTTTAGAGCAATACATCCAGCTGGTTTTCCATTCACCAGAGCTAAGCAAAGCAAGCCTTTGGGAGGTGAATAGATTCCAGGGAGTTCATCAAGTTCTTTCTGGAAATTCTGAAAACACAAGCTAAAGTTTAACGATTGGGCATATTCCAAGAATAATTGTTTAATCATATCAACGGATGGTTTTTCATGAATGACTTCCACGATTGTAAACGGTTTATTCATGTACAATTCCCTTTCCTCATAGCGAATGGAGGTGAAAAAATGAAAATCAAGTTTTTCACTATTTTATATATCTTACTGGTTTTTTCGCAAGGTGTTTTGGCTGATTCTCCTGCAACTTCAACTCCCTTTTCTGAAGCTTATCTGGATATTCCTCTAATTAAAATATCCCAAGAACAAGGCGTTCTTAATGAAGAAATGTGTCGGTTTTTAACCAATCACAGCATTCCTTTAGATCAAAAAGCCGCTTTAGTGAATGCCTTAGGGTGGAAATTCGAAGGAAAGAAGAATGCTGAAATATTTACTCAATATCTTATGGAAAAATATCGATTTCAAACTAAGAACCTACCAATTTATGCTTTAAATGGGAGTGAGATGATGTGTCTTGGATATCTCAAACTTCTTGAAGACTATTTTCACCCCTTAGAAGCTATGAAAATTCTTGAAAGGGCTTTAGAAATTAAGCCGAAGAGTTTCACAGTAAATATTATAACTGCTATAGCGCGTGGGCAGGTCGCTTTTGATACCGATTGGTGCCAGATATGGCTGTTTGCTGAATCGGTCATGAACAACAAATCGCTTGAGAAAGATTTTCGTCCAGAAGCTATATCGATTATCATGGATTATCTCATTTTATACCAGGATAGTTGTTTCAAATAACCTCTTTTTCACAATGAGAGGTATAATAAATATTAATTGAAAATAAAAGGTAGGAGAATACGGTTGATTTTTACTATGATTCGCAAGTTTCATCCTCCCCCTTTATAATTGATCTTCTCTTTACTTCTAAGTTATTTCCACGTTCATTTGAAGTTGTAATTGGTGGATTGGTTGGATCTTTGTTTTCTCTTTTTGAAAAATGAAATGTATGTGACATAACTTGGCTTGGTTTTAAATAAAGGTTTAAGGGGGAAAAAATTTGAAAAAGAAGACTTGGGACAATAAAATTTTAAATGATCCTACTTTTCGTAAGCTCTATCGCCAAAAAAAGACCATCTCTTTTGTTTTAACTTTGTTTATTGTTGGTATTTATATTGTTTATATATTGATCGATGCTTTCGATCGGGAATTCTTGGCTTACAAGGCATCAGGTGGTATTACTTTGGGAATTATTTTAGGAATTGGAATTATCATCATTGGGTGGATTGCAACCGGTATCTATGTTTGGTGGGCAAACAAAAAATATGACTTACTCCTTGAAAAAATAAAAAGAACGACTGGAGGTCAACTATGAATACGACGAGCTTAGGTCAGGTGAATGCAATTTCAATCTCGTTCTTTTTTATTTTCGTAGCGGTTACTCTTTTGGTTACCTATTGGGCTTCTAAAAAATCCAAAACCACCAGTGAGTTCTATGCTGCCGGTCATGGAATCAGTGGATTTCAAAACGGTTTAGCGCTGTCGGGTGATTTTATGAGTGCCGCCTCTTTCTTAGGTATTGCAGGGATGGTGGCTTTGAGTGGCTATGATGGCTTAATCTATTCGGTGGGTTGGCTTGTCGGATGGCCGGTGGTACTTTTTCTCATCGCTGAGCCACTTAGAAATTTAGGGAAATATACCTATGCAGATGTTGTAGCGTATCGGTTAAGTAAAACACCGGTTCGAAGCGCAGCAGCGATTGGAAGCATAGTAACAGTTCTTTTCTATCTTCTTGCCCAAATGGTAGGAGCTGGAACCTTGATAAAATTGGTTTTTGGACTTCCTTATGAAGTAGCAATTATTTTAGTTGGTTCGATTATGCTTGCTTATGTTTTGTTTGGTGGAATGCTCGCTACGACTTGGGTTCAAATAATTAAGGCGGGCCTTTTACTCGGTGGTGCCACGGTTTTGGCGATTTGGACCCTTTATCATTATGGGTTCCATTTTGGAAATCTTATGAATGAAGCTCAGATTCAATATGGGATTGATTTCCTCCTCCCAGGAGGATTAGTCAAAAATCCTTTAGATACTATATCTTTGGGATTAGCCCTAATGTTTGGAACTGCTGGTCTCCCCCATATCCTAATGAGATTTTATACCGTTCCTAATTCCAAAGAAGCACGTAAATCAGTTTTTTATGCAACTGGTTTCATTGGATTTTTTTATATCTTGACATTCATTTTAGGATTCGGCGCAGCGGTCATTGTTGGGAAGACAGCCATTCAAACTATTGATAAAGGGGGAAATATGGCAGCTCTTCTATTAGCTGAGGTGTTGGGAGGACAGGTTTTTCTCGGTTATCTGGCAGCAGTCGCTTTTGCGACTATTTTAGCGGTAGTTGCTGGTTTGACATTGGCTGGTGCTTCAGCGGTATCTCACGATCTCTATGCAGGAGTTTTTAAAAAGAGCGTTATTAATGAAAAAAAGGAATTAAGGGTGGCAAAAATTTCCACTCTTTCATTGGGAATTGTTGCTATTATTTTAGGAATCCTCTTTAAAGGTCAAAATATTGCCTTTATGGTGGGATTGGCATTTGCTATCGCAGCGAGTGTAAACTTCCCGGCCTTGCTTTTATCGATTTATTGGAAAAAATTCACTACTCTGGGAGCAGTAGCAAGTATGATTACTGGTTTGGGATTGGCCATGATTCTTATTTTTTTGAGTCCGACTATCTGGGTAGATGTCCTCCATCATCCCCAAGCTCTTTTCCCCTTGAAAAATCCTGGGATTTTTTCCATGGCTGGATCTTTTGGAGTTGGTATTTTAGTATCACGATTCACCCATGACCTGCAGGCTGAAGAAAATTTTGCCGAAGAGGTCGTCCGTAGCTGCATTGGAGGAAAATAAAATTATAAACTATTAAAAATTAAGTTGAAAACTGGAGCTGATTGAACGCGCGGTTTTCAGTGCTTCTTGGTATTCTTGTCGGGAGAGGCGACGATTCAGCAATGGATGTTGAAAGGCTTGATAGGCTGGATAATATTGCGGCATGATATTAATAGTGGCAGTTGGAGACACCTTTTCAGCTATAAAGGTTAAAATTTCTTTTGTTCCAGCAAGATTATCGGGAAGAACTAAGTGCCGGATAAGAAGACCTCTTTGGGCGATTCCCTGCTGATCAACCCTTAAATCACCCACTTGCCGATGCATTTCTTTTAAAGTCGCTTTCATAGCTTCAGGATACCCATGTATTTTGGATAATTGCCAGGCAGTATTTTCATCTGCATATTTGGCATCTGGAAGATAAATATCGATGATTCCATCTAACTTCCTCAAGGTAACAATGCTTTCATATCCTCCGCAGTTATAAACAATAGGGATATTCAATCCATTTTGAACTGCTCTCGTTAAAGCAGCAAGGATTTGGGGAAGGTAATGAGTAGGAGTCACCAAATTGATATTATGACAACCGAGTTTTTGGAGTTCATCCATATAAACTGCCAGGGTTTCGATAGAGATTTTTTCACCATGTCTTTGGCTAATATTCCAATTCTGGCAATAGATACAATGCATTGGACAGTGGTTAAAAAAAATAGTGCCGGAACCTCGATATCCTACTAACGGGGACTCTTCACCATAATGGGGTCCATAAGAGGCGACTTCGAGCTCTATCCCTGCGCCACATTGACCAATTTCACCTTTTTTACGATTTACTCTGCAGGAGTGAGGACAGAGAGTGCAGGATTCGAGGCTATCCATAAGCTCTTGAGATCGCTGGTTAAGGGTTACCAGGTCAATTTTTTCTCTATAAAGTGGTTGAAATTCCATACATTCACCTCGATATACCAAAAAAATAAGAAACTTGTAACAATTTTAAATTTCAACGTTTCTTAAAGTATATCCTGAAAATATCAGAATGAGTAAAAAGGAATAAAACAAAAAAAAGGCACACCCCCTGAATCCCCCCTCAATGGGGGAATGAATTGAAAAATTCCCCTCCGTGGAGGGGTGCCGCTTTCGCGGTGGGGAGGGTACTTTTAATCCGTTATCCCGAACCTCTTTTTTTATTTTTCTCCCCTTCTCCCCTCGCCCCCTCGGCTTCTTTTGCGCCCGATTCATGGAGCGACATGCCATGGCATGTCAAATTTTCATTTTTCATCTTCGACTCATTTTACGACAATGATCATCTTTCTCACTATGATACAATTAGAAAAAAGCATTGGAATGAATAAAATGAGAGGGGAAATAAGCGAATCTTTTCAACTATTCATAATCTCAATATGTGCACTGGCAGTTGAAATGGTTCTCTTCCGCTTGTTTGCTTTTTTAGTTGGTTTTCATTTTGTTTCATTGATCATTTCCCTTGCTTTATTAGGGTATGGTGCATCTGGAACTCTTTACCGTTTTTTTCCTGATTCAATAAAACCTTTAACACCCTTTTTTTTCATAATGGGATTGATATTCATATTAGTTGGTTTTGTGATCCTTCCTCTGGATGTGTATGAATTTTGGACCTATTTACTCTATAAGCTGAATTTAATTGTATTAATTATCTTCACATTCATCCCCTTTTTTTATCATGCTTTATATCAAATCTATCTTTTTGATAAATATCCCGAGCGTTTCCCTCGATTCTATTCAATTAATCTTATAGGTTCAGCAATAGGAGTCATCGTCGGGATCGTTTTGCTTATGGTTGTCAATGAAGTCAAAAGTTTGGTATGTGTCATGGGTATTGGATGTATTGCTCTTTTGAATCAAAAAAAATATTTCTTTCCTCTTGCCATACTCACCTGTGTTTTGCTGTTCATCCCATTAACCTTAAAAATATCTGACTATAGCCCCACTCGTCAATTAAAGCTTATTCCTGAAAACCAGCTTCTTTACACTTTTCGAAACCCATCTCAACATTTGGAAGTTTTTTCAACACCCTTTACCAGAGCAGCTACTGGTTTGAGTATGAGGTATCGGGAAGTTCCACCCTCATCTTACTCACTCGTCTATGATCATATCCAACAACAAATATTCCCCAATCTGCCCAGCCAAGAATTTATTAATCATACCCTATTCTCCCTCCCCTTGCGGGCTTTCAATCCTAATGAAGTTCTCATCATCGAATGTAATTGGGGTTATGAAATGTTCGCTACACATTATGCTGATATTTCTACAACAATGATTACATCATCCCCCCTCTTTCGAGATTTTTTGGAAACTGTTCAACCCCCTTTTTCTTTTGAAGGAAAAGTTGCCTTTCCAAGAAAATATCTGAGTCAGGTTCAATCCCAATATGATATGATTTTTCTTCAGGTTCCTATTGGAAATGCTGATATTTTCCCCGGAACATTTTCAATGAAGGAAAATTATCTTTTTACCATTGAAGGGATTCGTTCGGTTTTCGAGCATTTAAATCGGAACGGCAAGTTGGTTATTTCTTTTTTTCCTCAGACACCTCCAATGGTTTTAGTTAAATTACTCGATATGATGACCCAGGTTTGGGGTGGTCCGGAACAAATAAAAAACCGGTTAGTCATTATAAAAAATTTAGATTTTGCTCTCCTTATTACATCTAAATTTCCTTTAACCCCGAATGAAATTCATGTCATAGGTGAAGAAGTCTCCATCTACAGATTCGACTTCATTTATTATCCCGGGATAGCTGAAGAAGAAGCTGAAGTTATTTTCCAGAATCAAAAAGCAAACTATCGGGCAGTGATTGACTATTTTCAAGATCCATTTGGGACTCTGCAAAAATCGCATTATCAGGTTGGAGCACCCCGGGATAATAAGCCCTATTTTTCCCATTTTTTTAAGTGGGAACAATTCCATGATACTTTTTATAATTTAGGCAAACGCTGGCTGCCTTTTGGAGGTGCGGGCTTTTTATTTGTCATTTTTATTTTACTAGTCATTACTACCCTATCCCTTCTTTTTATTCTTATCCCAGGACGGATTTTGATAAGAAAAAAAATACAATTTGCCGGAAGAAAAGGATTAGAATTAGCAGCAATTCTCACTGGTGCTGGATATATGTTGATCGAAATTCCAATCATTGTTCAGTTAGAGATGATTATTGGTTTTCCAATATACACTTTTGCGGTGGTGCTCGCTGTTTTATTGGTTTTCTCTGGTTTGGGAAGCCGATATGTGGAGAAGGTCCAATCAGATCGGTTATTTCACCACCTCATCTACATTCATCCCCTGGTTTTGGCCGGATTTTTTTTGTTTATCCATTTCTTTCGTAACTGGTTATTGGGAATATCTGGAATCTTTAGTCTTTTCGCAACGCTTATTCCCTTTTCGGTGGTGGCATTTTTGGCTGGAACACCTTTCCCAGTTTTATCTCGTCTCGCTCACCGAAGAAATCCAGAATTTTTCCAGGTCGTGTTTGCTTGGAATGGTTTTATGTCGGTCATTGCTTCCCTACTCTCCCATCTCGCTGCCATTGAATATGGAATTCATTTCCCTTATTTTTTATCTATTCCGATATATGGGGGTTTTTGGATCACCGTGTATTATTTAAATAAATCATCATGCCCTTCCTCGCTTTCTATTCTTCCCGCATTTCCCGAAGGAGAGGAACGAAAGTGACAGCACCCAAGTTTTCGGAAATGAGCTGCTGGTTTTCCTTGGTGAAAAGCCAGAGAGTCTGAATACTATAGGGTGGTCCGACTGGAATAACCATTCTCCCTCCTTCTTTTAGCTGTTCCACGAGTGGTGGAGGAACATGATCAATTGCGCAAGTAACGATTATCGAATCAAAAGGAGCTTCTTCTTCCCAACCGAAATACCCATCTCCCCATCTGATGTTTACTTGAGAATAGCTAATCTGAGATATCCGTTCCTTGGCGGTATCGGCAAGGATCTTGATTATTTCAACGCTAAAAACCTGGCAACCCATTTCAGCTAATACGGCAGCCTGATACCCTGAACCAGTTCCGATTTCTAATACCTTGAACCCTTTTTTCACCTTTAAGCTCTCAGTCATTAACGCTACAACATATGGTTGAGAGATGGTTTGCCCATATCCGATGGGAAGCGGGGTATCACTGTAAGCCATTAATTCTAAATCTTTGGGAACAAAAAGATGACGGGGTACTTTTAACATGGCTTCGAGGACCTGAGGGTCAACAACTCCTCGTTGTTTGATCTGCTTCTCAACCATAAGTTGGCGTTCTTTATCATATTCTCCAGCATAAGCAGTAAAAACAAACATGAAAATTATCCATATGATAAAGTTAGTGATTAAAAATTTTTTATTCATTGTAAGCCCCTACCTTGAGGTATTTTTTTTATTTTATAGAAAACCAGTAACTTTGTTTATTATAACGCTTAATGAAGGCTAAAACACGGATTCATTATTCTTTCAATCCCGCGTCTTTCCTGATTTTTATTTATATTTCTGTCTTAAGAAAAGCCTTCTTGGCACTTGTATGGTACGAAATGAGGATGGAAATGACTTCCCCCTCACCTCCATCTCTCCCACCAGGGGAGAGGAAATAATAAGTTCCTCTTTTAGCAAAGGGAGTTAGGGGGATTTGAATTTATTCCTGCTCCGTCATTGCGAGGAGCGTCTTATGCGACGTGGCAATCTCATCCGCCCACTCCGTCATTGCGAGGAGCGTCTTATGCGACGTGGCAATCTCATTTATCAAAATTTTTTAATGTTCCTTATTCATTGTCTCAGAGTAACCTTTAAAAAACGAAAGGCACCCTCCCCGCCGTAAAACGGCACCCCTCCACGGAGGGGAATTGTTGAATTCATTCCCCCATTGAGGGGAACCCATTTGATAGTGTTTACAGGATAGACATTCATGCCACTTTCGTGGCACCAGATAACATAGAAAATATGGATATATTGATCAAAATATCCTCTTTTAGCAAAGGGAGTTAAGGGGATTTGAATTTATTCCTGCTCCGTCATTGCGAGGAGCGTCTTATGCGACGTGAAAATCTCATCCGCCCACTCCGTCATTGCGAGGAGCGTCTTATGCGACGTGGCAATCTCAACCTTTTGAAGTTTTTATAAAAAAAGAGCCTAAAAGATGAGATCCTCACGGCTTCAAAAAGCGAAGCCTCAGGATGACACCTTCGGTGTCAGATGAGATCCTCACGGCTTCAAAAAGCGAAGCCTCAGGATGACAGATATGGTTTCAGATAGGATCCTCACAAGAAAAAGCACCGCTCGGGATGATACAATTTTTTTATTCAAAGTTTTATTAAAAAAATAGGTAATAGTTGTATCTCTCTTTTTTAGTGCTTGGTTAGTTGTCTAAGTTAATTGGATCCAATCTTATCCTATTCTTTACCGTATTCTGATATTTTATTTTTTCTATGATTCACTTTTCAAAAAAAATGGTATACTATATTACAAAATATAATAGTGGGTGTTATTCTTAATCTCGAACTGAATTGGAGATTAAGAAATTATATTTTTATAATGGAGGGGTTTATATGTTTAAGAAAGTGTTGTTAACGCTATTAGTAGTTCTTCTTTTTGCTTCAATATCAATAGCTGCTCCGGTCAAGTTAGTGGTCGTCGGTGATGCTGGTCATAATTTAAAGCCTTTTGATTGGTATGCTAATGATTTTAAGGAAAAATTTGATGTCGAATTACAAGTTATAGGCGTTCCTTTTGGAGAGTTATACGAAAAAGAAAAAGTTGAATTAATTGCTGGTACTGGTGCCTTTGATATCATGATTGTATACCCGAAATTTTTAACCGAATTTGCTGCTAACGGCTGGCTCTATCCACTGGATGAGCTCTCCCAGAAATACGATCCCCTTCTCGACGATGTCACACCTGGATATCGTGATTTCTATTGTAAGTATGGTGGGAAACTCTATGCTCTTCCTTATGATGGTGATGTTCTGAATCTCTATTACCGAACCGACTTAATTGAAAATGAAAAAGAAAAAGCTGCTTTTAAAGAAAAATATGGATACGACTTAAAAGTACCCGAAACCTGGGATGAATATCTTGATATGGCGGAGTTTTTCACTCGTAAAGCTGGTGATAGTCTTGGTGGTCAAGTATTAGAACGGAATTTTTATGGAACAGCATATTATGGTCAAAAGGATCAAATATTTGCTTGGTGGGGTAACATTTTTGCTGCATATGGCGGCGTCTACTTTGACGAAGAAACCATGGAACCGGGAATTAACTCGGAAGCTGCTGTCACAGCGCTTGAAATGATGAAAAAAATTCATCAATTTTGTCCACCTGACGTTTTATCATATGGATATGAGGAATTAAAAGATGTCTATTTAGAAGGCGATTGTTTTATGGTTGTTCAGTGGCCATGCGTTGGCAAAAAAGGAGCGGACGCCACCCAGTCGAAAATTGTGGGGAAAGTTGGAGTATCTCATGTTCCCGGAGTATCGGTTAATGGTGAAATAAACTTCCGGGCTCTTATGCCGTGTGGGAGAGTCTTAGCCATTGCTAATGATTCGAGAAATCCGGAAAAAGCTTTCATGGTATTGCATTACCTCTCTACAGTAACCAGCATGGATGACGTGTCAACTGCCGAAACCGGTCTCGATCCGTATCGGTATTCCCACTTTCAGCACCCAGAAGAATATGAAATGTTTGAAAATGTTGAAGATGCCCGCATCTACCTCGAGGGCGTCCAAAAGAACATGGAAAAAGGATATCCCGAGATGGTTCTTCCCGGAACAGTTGAATATGAAGAGACCCTGGGAGTTGAGCTGATTAAAGCCCTTTCTGGAGAGAAAGAAGCTAAGCAGGCACTTGATGATGCTGCTCAGCAGTGGAAAGAAATAACCGAACGGTTGGGAAAAGAAAAACAAAAAGAAATGTACCAAGCACTGGTTAAAGGATGGAAAGAAGCCGGTCTTTGGTAATTTTTTGAGGATTTGAATTGAATTTGACTACCGGGTTAAAAGCCCGGTAGTCAAATTTTTGGAGGGGGGTGTTTCCCTTAATTAAGAAAATAAAACTCATCGGATTCTTTTTTATTCTTCCAACGATTATTTTGCTATTAGTAATCTCAATTTTTCCTTTGATTTATTCTTTTTGGTTGAGTCTCTGCCAGTGGAACATAGGTACTGGTGGCGAGCGAATGTTTGTTGGTGCCCGTAACTATCTTAATTTGTTTTCTGATGAACGATTTTGGAACGCCATGAAAAATACTGGTTTAGAGCTTCTTCTTGGCGTTGGAGTACAATTTTTAATCGGTTTAGGGATTGCTTTGCTCTTAAATCGCACGTTCCGAGGGAAAAATTGGGTCACTACTCTTTATCTTCTGCCGATGATGATCTCACCAGTCGTTGTTGGTTGTATATGGAGAATTATTTACCATTATCAGTACGGTCCTCTTAACTACATTCTCAACCGGGTAGGTATTACATCGGTTAATTGGTTAGGCAGTGGATCAGTTTCGATTTTTTCTATTATTATTGCTGATATATGGGAATGGACTCCTTTTATGATGATTACCCTACTCGCAGGTCTGCAGGCAATTCCTGATGAACTTTATGAAGCAACACGAGTTGATGGAGCGACACGTTGGCAAACTTTTTCAGCATTGGTAGTTCCCCTCCTCACTCCGGTTATGATCGTGGTCCTTCTGATTCGAATTATGGACGCCTTTAAAATTTTTGACTTAGTTGTTTTGCTCACTATGGGGGGTCCTGGTCAATCTTCGGAAACAGTATCGTTCTTTAACTATTTAACTGGTTTTAAATACTTTAATATGGGTTATGCCTCGGCCATGGCATATTTCCAGCTGCTCATCATCGTTATTATTGCCAATATTTTTCTCAAAGCGTGGAAGAGGAGGGAAACGATTTGAATCGGATAGAAAGGAGGTTTAACAGTTTTATTATTTTAGTCATTATTGTTCTTCTGTTAGTATTTTTAAGTCCTTTTATTTGGAATTTTATGACTTCTTTTAAGGATAAAGGTGAATACTTTACCTATCCCCCAGTTTTCATTTCTAAAACTATCAATTTTGAGCACTACACTCAAGCTTGGAACTTGGGAGCTGGAAAAGGAATACAAGACAGTTTAATCATTGCGGTTTTTACCACATTCATTGCATTAGTTCTTGGTTCTTTAGCGGCTTATGCTTTGGCTCGTTTTAAAATTGGTGGAGAAAACCTGGCATTTTGGATTTTGTCTATTCGTATGATGCCCCCAGTTGCATCGATTCTCCCTCTTTTCCTTTTTTTCCGAGCGCTCAGATGGCTTGATACCTATCAGGCTTTAATCCTAACTTACGCTCTCATTAACGTTCCCTTTGCAGTATGGATGATGAAAGGTTTTTTCGAGGAATTACCACATGAATTAGAAGAGGCAGCCTTGGTGGATGGATGCGGAAGATTGGGAGCTTTCGTTAAAATTGCCATTCCTCTGGTAACCCCCGGTTTAGTTGCGACCGCTCTCTTTTGCTTTATGTTTTCATGGAATGAATTTATATTTGCTTTAATTTTGGGTCGATCAAGGGTTATTCCAATTACGGTGAATATATCTGGATTGATTGGAGGGCATGAGATCCTCTGGGCTGAAATTTCTTCCGCCTCCATTATGGCGAGTATCCCGATTATCATTCTGGCAATATTGCTCCAGCGCTATTTAGTCCGTGGTCTTACTTTAGGAGCTGTGAAAGGATAGACCTTCATGCTGCCGAGCAGCACTATTTGAGGATGAAAATAGATTATTTTTGAAATCCCCAGACTAAAATTACTGGTTAATTTATTCTAAAATAAATGCTTCACGTTTCGGTTGTTGAGCGAACCAATTTTCGAAAGTTTCCCTATCGGCGAAAGACTTTTGGGTTCCTCTCTGAGTCGTCGATAAGGCAGCGTATCCGCTGGCTTTATCGATTGATTCTTCTAACCCTTGCCCTTGACTTAAGAAATGGACCAAGGCACCAATAAAAGCATCACCTGCTCCAGTGGTATCAATCGATTTAACCGGATAGGCTGAGAATAGTCGATTATTTTTATCATTGACCAGCAAAGAACCTTTTTCTCCAAGGGTAACCAGTACGTTTTTGATCCCTTTTTCTAAGAGAAAATGGGCGCCTTTGAAAATCTCATCATGGGAATTGGTATTGACTCCTGTGAGGGTATGAAGTTCAGTCTCATTGGGAGCAAAAAGATAGATTCCTTCCAGATATTTCCACTCCAAATTGCGAGCTGGAGCTGGATTAAGAATGACTTTTTTGCCAAGCTCATGGGCTAAATTTAAAGCGGTATAAACAGTTTCTAATTTGATTTCAAGTTGAAGAAGAAAAAAAGACACTCCAGATAAAACCGACTTCATCTGAAGAATGTCTTCTGGTTCGAGGAAGGAATTGGCTCCGGGAATGATAAAGATACTATTATCCCCATTTTTATCGACAAATATTGGAGCAACTCCGCTGGTTTTTCCGTTGACGGTTTTTATCCAGGTGGTATCTATTCCCTGATTCTTAAAATTTTCTTTTACCAAAGGTCCAAAGAGGTCATTACCAACGGCAGTCACTACTAAAGGATTTCCCCCTAATTTGGCAATGGCAACTGCTTGGTTCGCACCTTTCCCACCGAATCCTATTTCAAAATCTTTACCAAAGATGGTTTCACCAATTTTAGGGAATGAGTCATCATAATAGGTGATTAAATCCATCATATTACTACCAATCATAGCCACTTTAGGTTGAGACTGGTAAGAATGCATATTTCCCTCCTCCAAGATGAAAATGAGAAAAAGAATATCTGCTTCCCATTTTATCTCAAAAACCGATGATTTTTACTATTTTTTTTTCGATTCAATAAAAATCTTTGACTGTTCTGATAAGGCAAGAATAAGCGAAGATCGATTAAATGAAAAACCAAAAGGCATATCTTCTCAATGGGGGAATATTTTGAACAAATCCTCTTCGTACAGAGGAAGGTGAGGATGAGGGAAAAAGCCCAGGAAGAGATTATGGTTCGCGCTCTCAATACGTTACCTTCAAAAATTGTTACTGTATTTTCAGGATAGACCGCAATGCTACGTTGTGGCACCAGTTGAGGATGAAAAGAGTTGCCCCTTCACTCTGACCCTCTCCCATCAAGGAGCGAGGGGAAAAGTTCCCCCTTTTGCATAAGGGGTTAGGAGGATTTAAATTTTTATCCCTGTTCCGTCATTGTGAGGAACACAGCGACGTGGTAATCTCATCCAACTACTCCGTCATTCTGAGGAGCGTCTTATGCGACGTGAGAATCTCATCTTTTTAAATATTTATGAAGAAAGATCCTAAGATGATATCCTCACGCTGGAAAGCACCGCTCATGATGACAGCGTTATAGTGTTGGTAGTGAATTATATTTTCAGAATAGATTTATTGGTGTTGAGTCTTTTATTAGGACGAAATGGTTTTAGAATTAACATGAAAAGTCAATGAGAATTTTATGCCTTTAAACTTACCATTACAATTAATCGATTTCGATAAGAGGAATAATAAGGTTCCATGATATAATAAAAAAAAGAGAATGATAAAGAATGCAGGT
>JAAYUT010000195.1 GCA_012517485.1 Candidatus Atribacter fermentans | reverse complement strand
GCCGGTTCCTGATAAGCCAAAAAATATGGCTACATCTCCATCTCTCCCGATATTTGCCGAGCAGTGCATTGGGAGAATGCCTTTTTGAGGAAGAAGATAATTCATCACTGTAAAAATAGCTTTTTTTATCTCGCCTCCATAGGAAGTCCCACCGATAATGACTTTTTTTTCTTTAAAATTGATAATCACAAAGGCTTCAGATCGGACCCCATCGATCTCAGGAATTGCCTTGAAACGCGGGCAACATATTACTGTAAAATCTGGAACAAAAGATTGTAACTCTTGGGCGGTGGGTTCTAAAAACATATTATTCACAAATATTGAAGCATAAGCATATTCATTTATGAAACGAACTGCTAAACGGCTCTCTGGATCAGTCCCAACAAAAGCGTCATCAATGTATACATCTTTTTGTTGGAGATAGCTAACCAATTTGTCATACAAACGGTCAAAAATTTCCTGGGAGACTGGTTTATTAGCCTTCCCCCAGTCAATTAAATCATGAGTCAATTCATCATCGACAAAAAAACGATCTTCTGGTGATCGACCGGTATAAGCCCCAGTGAGAACACTAAATGCACCTGTAGAAGATAATATGCCCTCTTTTTTTTGCAATGCATGTTCAAATAATTCAGGTATGCTTAAATGATAAAACACTTGTTTAGAGTTAAATATACCTGATTTTTCAAAGGAATAATGGGCTTTCTGCATCAAGTTCTCACCTTCCTAAAAAAGAATTTTTTCAATTCTACCATAAATTTTGTATACATCAAGTATGACTACTAGATCCCATTCGTTGAAGAAGACAAAAAAGGATAAGCAGAACTGCTACTGCTGCATCAATCCAATAACCTGTGGCTCCAATTAAAATAAGCCCACTTTTAAAAGATGAAAAGGCAAACGCAGCAATTGCAACTGCAATTATGCTTCCTTTTCCACCTGTGAAAGCGGTTCCGCCCATGATGGAAGCCGCAATTGCCTCTATTTCTAAACCATAACCCATACTACTCATACCAATCCGAGTTAAAAACCAATCAATTCGTCCAATATAAGCTCCACCTGCAAAAGCTGCTAATGCAGAACAAATAACAAAAGAAGCAACTTTACTCCGAGTGGTGTTCACACCCAAAGCTCGAGCTGTTTCACGATTTCCACCGGTTGCATAGATCCAGTTCCCGAGTCGGGTATGGTTTAAAATAATATTGAGAAGTATCGCTATTCCAACAAACCAGAAAAATAGACGAGGAAAATAGCCAATCCGACCCCCAAGTGATTGTAACAAGATTGATTCTTTTCCTTTATAAGAAATAAAACTCCCACCGAATAGTCCAATTAAATTTCCTCGTAGGATCCACATCATGCCCAAAGTGGCAATTAGTGCAGGAATTTTAAACTTCTGAGTTATTATTCCGTTCAAAAAACCAATCACGCATCCAAAAGCAATAGCAATTCCTAAACTAACCGGATACGGAAAGCCATAATTAGATAAAAGAGTGGCTATAACTGCCGCCCAACCATAAACTGATGCTATTGAAAGATCGATTTCTCCCGAAATAATAACAAAAGTTTGACCTAAAGCTAATATTCCTAATTCTGCACCGATTAGGAGTATTCCAGGAATGATAAGGGGCCCGAGGAAACTTGGAGATAATATGGAAAAAAATATAAAAATAATCGCTAAAGCAAGGATAACAGTTACTTCGTATCGTAAGGTGATCTTTTTCTTAAAAGGAATATCTTGAGTCATTGTTTGATTTTCCTGATAATGCATTAGTGGGTTTTTCATTTTCTCCCCCTACGTTCTCTTCATATCTTTTATTCATATTCAAGCCTTAAGTTTTTATGAGTTTTTTAATTAAAGTATTATTGATAACCGCGGCGATCATGAGCAAAATACCCACAAGAACATTATAATATTCGACTCGGATCCCATAAGTAGCAATTCCTACTTGGATTTCCTTAAGAAGGAAAGCACATATCGATGTCCCTATGATGCTCCCAATTCCTCCGGTGAGAATAGTTCCTCCGATAACAGCAGCTGCAACTGCCTCAAGTTCCATTCCAGTGGCGACAATGGGATCAAGGTAACTTGATCGAACTAAAAAAGATGCTCCTGCAAATGCAGCTAAGGCTGAAGAAATCATAAAGCAGATCATCTTGGTGCGATAAACATTAACCCCTAAAGCTCGAGCGGTTTGAATACTTCCGCCGGTCGCCAAAATCCAGTTGCCAAATTTTGTTTGGTTTAAAATAATGCTGAATACAACCGATAAAATACAAAACCAGATAAATTGATTCGGTATAAATCCGATTTGTCCCCCCAAAACCTCAAATAGCCGAGTTCGGGTTCCTTCATAATAAGTAGGTTCTCCATTGGTTAACCCAGCTAAAACCGCTCTCCAAAAAATCATAAAGCCCAGAGTCACAACAAAAGAAGGAATCTTAAATCTCATGGTAAAAAATCCGTTTAAAAATCCGGCACCAATTCCAAAAAAAATACCGAGAAAAAAACTCAAGATGATTGGTAATCCTAATTGATTTCCGATTAACACCACATAATTACTGAAAACAAAGACCGAAGCAACCGAAAGATCCATTTCTCCGGAAATAATTAATAAGGTCACTCCTAAAGCAATAATTCCCAATTCTGAGCCAGTG
>JAAYUT010000194.1 GCA_012517485.1 Candidatus Atribacter fermentans | reverse complement strand
TCTGAGTTCGTCAATCTTCTGAAGTTTTATAAGTGAGGTATTGTGCATCACAAGAATGTTATAGAGCTTTTCTCCAATAACATATCCCAATGCTTTAGTTATTCCATAGCGTTTTTGAATATTTAAAGCTGCTTCTACCCAGAGTTCGGGTTGATTTTCATAGGCAAAAATTGAATACACAATGACTCACCTACTCATCATGATTTAATACTCGTCAATTCAGGACTTTGATATTGTTTCCTTTTCTTTAAATAATTAAAAGATAAAACTGCTAAGAAAAACATCATAATTGTGGATAGAAGAGGAACGAAAAGACCCACTTGCAAACCAGCATTTTCAGAAACAACACCCATACCAAGAGGCATAAGCATTCCACCAATTCCACCTGCGGCGGTTAAAACTCCCGAAATAGTCCCACTGTATTGAGGAAAAATAGAACCGGCTTGAGCCATAACGGTTGGGTAAATCCCAGATAAAAAGAAACCCAGTAATATAAAAAATATTATAATTGGATTGATTGTTTGAATAGTATAGATGAGTAGGAAAAATTTTGCAGAACCTAAGCTCAATAAAACCAAGGTTCGTGAATAACCTACCTTTTCTGATATTAATCCAGTTAAAAGTCTTCCTATTGTTAAGCCAATAAAAAACAAGGAAAGTGTAAATGACCCAATCGCGTGAGACACGTTTCGAGTCTGAATCAAATAGGTCGGAAGCCATCCAGCAATGACTTGCTCTGCTCCTACATAGACAAAAAGAAGCAAAATAAGTTGGATAATAATCCTATTTTTCAACAGCAAAGCAACATCTGATAATTTTATAGTTTCCTCATTATCCACTTTTGAGAGATGAATGGGGAATAACAGAAGGAAAAATAGAACTGGGAGAGATGCAGTAAAGAGAAAGGCTAATCTCCAATTCAATAAAGACACAGAAGCAAAAGTAAAAATTAAGGGACCACTCAATGCTCCAATTCCAAAACACATATGGAGCAATCCTAAACCAATGCCTTTTTGTTCTCCTGATATATCCATAAACAAACCATTCAACCCACCATCTAAGGCTCCCAATCCCGTTCCAATTAGAGCTACAGAAATAAAGAGGGTCATTTCATTTTTCCCTAAAATAAAAGAAATCAAACCTAAAGCCATCAAAGTTGCACCAATAAGCAGAAAGGGTTTCTTACCAAAAAAATCTGACGCGACTCCTGCTGACAAAACCGAAATAAAATAAAATACACCCTGTACAAAAAATAGCGCTCCTACCAATGAGAAACTCATTCCGAATTCACTTATTAAACTGGGAATGGCTGGACCAATTATCGTATTAGCAAGACCTAATGAAACAAATCCCAGATATCCAACCAAGTGGGTTTTGGTGAAAGTCATAATCAATCATTCCTGTCTTGTAACTTTTATAAATAATAAGAGGATAGACATTTATGCCACGTTATGACACCAGTTAAGAATGAAAATACTCTTCAGAAATCAATTTCCCCCTTTAGAAAAGGGGGTTAGGGAGATTTGAATTTATTCCTACTCCGTCATTGCGAGGAAGGCAGTGACGTGGCAATCTCATCCGCCCACTCCGTCATTCTGAGGAGTCCGGTGGCTTTGACCGGACGACGTGAGAATCTCAT
>JAAYUT010000193.1 GCA_012517485.1 Candidatus Atribacter fermentans | reverse complement strand
TCTAAGATCCTTCTCACATCCTCAATGATCATGGAACTGACCACGTCAACATCGGGAGAAAAATGGGCTTCTTTTTGCCAGGAAGCGATTACTGCAGCATACTTTTTCCCGACTCCTTTAATCTTGAGGAGGCTCTCTTTTCGCATAGTAGCGAGACTTCGCAGTGAAGGACGAGCGATGAGGAAATGGAGATACCAGCAGCTATCAACATTTTTCACCAAATCGACTCACCCCGGAGCAACTGATTGGAGGTCTGCTTGCATTCGATTCTGGATGTTGATCTTTTCATTTACGAGTTGACGACGTCGCCGAGTCAGTCGTTTAAGAGTCTGGTTCACTCTGTTTCCGGGTTTGATTTCGGTGATGGCTCTTCGTTGTTCCTGGAAAGAAGGAGCAATCCGCATGAACTCGACAATCTTACGAGCATCAATCACATCGGTTTTTGCTGGACCTTCAGAACAATTCTTTAAACCGAGCCAGCTTCAGATTATTGATGTTATAGAGAGTATAGCCTTTCTGTTGGATCAACTGATCAAGTGGTCGGGCATACCCATTAAACCCTTCCATTCCGATTATGACTGGACATTTCAAGATCGATTCATAATAGGTGATTTCAGAAAAAAGAGACTGAAAACCACTGGCAGTATGAGAAATCCCAAATTCTTTGAGATAGGTCCCATTGGACTTAAGCAATGGCAACTTGATGTGAATGACATCCAACATCGATGCCAACGAGAAGATGTTCGTTCATAAGTGAGGCCTCCATATTGATAGATTGAGGACGGTTTATTTGTCCTTTATTACGTCTATTCATAGAGCCACAGTCACATGACCGGCACCATCCCAGCAGATGTCTTGGTGCAATAAAAAAACGAGGGCGGCATTTCAAGAGCCCGAGTGAACCCAGTTTCCTGGATAACGAACCCCGCTAGCCACACCCCCGTCTCAAATAGCATATCATATTTTAAACGGGGATGTCTCGTTATCCTCTTTAAATTGTATAATAGACTCCAAGATTTGCATAAAAAACCGAACCAGCTTTTTTCTAAATGATTGAGTTTAATCCTGGGAAGCTTTAATCAAAAACTAGCCGATATTCAAGGTAAAATCCTACTATCAAGACATCGGCTGGTTTTTGATTTCTTGTAACACAATTCAAGAATCAAGACCTGGCCCCTCAGGATTTTAAATATTCAGTTAACATTTCCTTGTTTTTTTAAGGATTCAATTTAAATTCCATTTTATTCCATCAAAAGGATTATTTCTTTAGTATGAGGAAAATAATTAATATCAAAAAATTATAAATTTTTTAAATATCTTTTCTTGACTTCATCATGATTAATTTTTATAATTTAATCATATTTAAAAGGAAATCTTAATCATTTTATAAATTTATTTATAAATGGGGAACAAAATGGAATTTCCAGAAACAATAATAGAGCAAATTCAAAAATTACATTTTTCTACTCAAAAAGAAGCAGAATTACTAAAATTAAAAACGGAGGAAGTTCTTAAGACTGAGATTATTTGGAGAAATTTAAAGGAATTTATAGAAAAGGGCTGGATCCTTCATATTCTTGATCTTATTGAAAAAGAAACGCCTCGACTTAAGAAAATGAGGTCAGAAAATCACCCAGCGATTCCTTCTTTAGAAGAACTATATCATCTTGTAAAAAAAGAATCGGAAAAAATATTTCGGCGTTATCCTGCTCTTCTTGAGAATGCTTGCCGAGAAGCTAATCTTATTCTTGATTTAAATAGTTCCCATCCAAAATACAGCTTAGAACAAGGCTTTTTTCGACTCGAAATCGATGAAAAAAAGCGTACTGCGCGTCTTTCCGATTATGAAGGAAAATTAGCTGAGCATCCAGCTGATATACAAGCAGTCGTTGAAATTTTAAAAAAAGAACATAGCAGAATCTTCAATAGGCCTTTTAATGGCGGTCAGTTCCTCAAAAAATTGAGAACACAATATAAAGCGATTATAAAAAAAGAAAATCTTACGGACGGTTCTAGTGTACTCATACGTCACATAACAAGACGTTTGGGTAAAAATGTCAAAGGATTTCGAACGGATGAATTTCTTGTTGACCTTTCCAAGCTTGCAGAAAAAGGACCATTCGAAATTGAAAACCGTCGCCTTGATCTTCAACAAACCAAAGATACCAATCAGGGAATGCTTCTCTACAAAGCCTCAACAAGGGGGTATATTGGTTTTATTGTTTTTAAGGAGGTGTGATTTTGAATCAACAAAGTATAGCATTACAGGTAATTGAATCGTTGCGCAAGGGTATACCTCCACAACGAGGTGTTGACCTTTATTCTATTGGAAACGAGAAACTCATTGAGGGGATAAAAAAATATCATTTTAGCGCTATGAACAAAGGAGGCATTATTCGTTTTGTTAGCGGTTCATGGGGAGTGGGAAAAACTCATTTTTTTCGACAATTACGTGAATCAGCTTTTCAAAATGGTTGTTTAGTATCCAATGTTGAACTCGACGTGAATAGTGCTGCTTTAAATAAATTTCAAAGTGTTTTTGCAGCAATTATTCATCAGGTCTCAACACCAACTTTTTATTATGAAGAAAATGTATTGCCTGAAATTGTACCTTTTGGAACAGTAATCCGAGAATCACTTTCATGGTTAACAACTGGAAATCACGAAATATTGAATGATATATCCTATGAACAATTTAGTAAAGCAGCCCAAATATTAATGAGTGATCATAGTATTGATATTGATTTTAAAAAAATGATTCAGAAATATTGGGAAACCTTTCTTCCAGATGCACCTGACCAAGTTTTAGTTGAACAAACACGGGGAGATATTCTTCAGTGGTTTTGTGGTGAGGGGAATTTAAGTATTTATCGCAAGCGTTTTGATGTAAGCAAAATCATATCAAAAGAGAATGCCAAATTAATGCTTCATTCACTCGCTGGTTTCATTCGTTTATCAGGTTATAAAGGACTTCTCATTCTTTTTGATGAGGCAGAACAAGCATACTCTGTGATGCGAAAATCTGCCTTGAGAGATGCCCACAACAATCTTCTTTCACTTATTAATAATGTTGAAGCTCTTCCTGGCCTTTTCTTAATTTATGCTACAACCCCAGATTTCTATGATGACCCTAAACATGGAATTGCTATTTACGGAGCATTGTCAGGAAGAATAGGCAAACCCGATAATCATCAACCAAGAGCTTTAGATATTATATGGAACTTAGACACCATTGAAATAAAACTTGAAGATTACCAGGAAGCAGCAAAGAAAATTCGAAATATTTATACCATTGCTTATCCGGAATCTGAATCTCTTTTACCTGATGAAAAATCACTTTTGAAAAAAGTTGAAGAACTCTTCCATCTTCATCCTTCATTGGCAGCGGTGAGGTTTTGGAGACTTCTTGTTACCGCTTTAGTAGCAGATTTTGACGATCATCTTGAGGGAGAACCTCGTTCTACAGAACAACTCTATGACGACGTGATGGATCGACTTAGGGAAGAATAAAAAAATGGATTCATTTCAAGCTCAACACATAATTGAATCCTTAAGGTTGGGAATTCCACCGGAAGGATATGTACGTCAATTTACCGTTGGTCGGACTAAAGAAATTGAAGATTTAATAAAACGTCTTCAGGTGCATAATGAAACTGCGGTACTTCTTATGGCGAATTATGGATCAGGGAAAACTCATCTCCTAAAATATATCCGGGAGGAATCTTTAGAACGTAATTATGCAGTGAGTACCGTAACAATAGATTCTAATTCTGGAGTTCGTTTTAACCGCATGGATCAAATTTTTGGAGCCGTTTGCAGAAACATTGAAATACCTCAATCCCCTGGCCAAAAAGGACTTCGATCTTTTTTTAATTTTCTTGTTGGAGAAATCAACAAGAAAAATGATGAATCAATTTGGCAAGAGATTTCAAATAATTGGAAATGGGATTATTCAGAAGTATTAAATTCACCAGCTATTTTTATCGGAATAAGAGCTTGGGCTACAGGAAATGACAAAGCCGCTGACATTGTTGAGGATTGGTTTTTTCAACCTTGGCAATACAAAGCAAAACTAAAAAAATTGTACACTCAACTTATTGAAAACTTACGGCCATTTTTTAGGGACCCGAGACCAGATTGGAAGTTTTATACTGATCAAGTATTTACTTTCGACTCTAATGGGTATTCTCAAAGTTGGGCAGCTCTTAGTGATTTAAATATACTTGCCCTTTATTCAGATCTAAATGGTTTAATAATCCTTTTTGATGAATTTGAAGATGTAATTACCAACCTCAAAAATGTTGCACACCAAGAAGCTGCATTTTGGAACCTTTTTCATTTTTATAGTGGCAAAAAATATTTTGGAAAAACCTTTTATGCTGTTACTCCAGCTTTTGTTGAAAAATGCAAAAATATCTTACTCAATAAAGGGAGATGGGATTTTGATTTTTCTTTGTTTGATAAACTCCCTACCTATGAAATGAGCCCACTAACAACAGAGCATCTTTATGAATTAGCTATGAGAATACTTGAAACCCATGGAATTGCCTATAATTGGGAACCAGACCTTGAAATGAAAGCCTCTCAATTACTGAAAATTATTAATGCAGCTTCTCTACAAACACAAGATCGTGCACGGCACATTATTAAATCAGTTGTTAAGGCATTGGATGATTTGTACCAGGAATCTCCATGAACACTAAATTCTTCTTGGTTCCTGCGGTTGCTACCGCATTTTATGGCCGATTTTCAAAGTTAAGAGAGATACAAAAAGCAACGATTGAGCCGATATTATCTGGTTCGAGCGTCATTTTAACCTCCGGTACAGGTTCTGGGAAAACTGAAGCAGTAATGGCACCACTTATAAGCAAATATTGGCGACAGGCAATTCAGGATAATGTTCTTTTTATATTATATATTGCACCCACTAAGGCTCTGGTAAATGATTTAGAAAAACGCTTAAATACTCCCCTTTCATCTTTGGGGCTTCGAGTCGGAATACGCCATGGTGATAGAGATGATTTAATTAGATCATCACCGCCACACATTCTTATTACCACCCCTGAATCATTAGAAGTACTCCTTTATAGAAAAGATAAAGCATTACAATCTATTAAAGCAGTTGTTATCGATGAAATTCATCTACTCTATAATACTCAGCGGGGTTTACAGATTGCAATATCACTTCGTAGATTAATAAAGAACTTATCTTATAAACCTCAATTCATTATGCTATCTGCAACAATTGGAGAGCTCAAATATATTAGAGACTTCTTTTTAGGAAATAGTGAAAAATCTGTATTTTTAACCTACAACACCAATCGTATTATTGATGCTCACATTTGCCATATTAAAAACAAAAAAGACTTTGTCTCTCTTATTCATCAATTAACCGAGGGAAGAAATACCAAGTTACTTATTTTCACAAATTCCCGCCGAGAATGTGAAAGACTTTCTGGTATGCTACAAAGCGATGAATCTCTGCAGGGTTTTGTTTATGCACATTATTCTTCACTTTCACCCGAAGTTCGAATAGAAAATGAAAAAAAATTCTCATCAATGAGAACTGCTATTTGTATTGCTACAAGTACTCTTGAATTAGGTATAGATATTGGTGATATAAATGCCGTTTTACTATGGGGAATTCCATCTGGAGTAGATTCATTTCTTCAAAGAATAGGTCGAAGTAATCGCCGCTCAAATAAAACAAATGTTGTTTGTTTGATACCAGATTATAGCACTTCCGTCCTTATTGATGCTTTACAATTTGCTGCACTTATTGACGCAGCATCAAAGGGGGATCTCCCAAATCGCGAACCTTATGAGCTTTTTGGTGCTTTTAGCCAACAATGCTTAAGTGTTATTGGATCAGACAATGGGCGCTATACTCGCATAAAAGATCTATGTGATTTAGTAAATCACAAAATTTATTTTTCGAGAGACATTGTTGAATCCATTCTGGCCGAACTTTCTTCCAGTGGTTTTCTCCGCAGCCATGATTATAAAAATCAATATGGCGCTGATCAGGAATTATACAGAATTGTTGATATGAAGTTAATTTATGGTAATTTTGGCATTGGTTCTCAAACGATTAACATTTATCATGGAAAAAAGCTTTTAGGAGAAATTCCAATAATTAATTTACTTCGACTACGTCGTAATTCTAAAATTCGTTTTGCCGGAAAATGCTGGCGAGTTATTAATATTTTGAAATCGGAAGGAATTTATCTTGATCCAACACCATCAACAACCGATGTTATAGATCTTACTTATGGTGGAAACGCTATTCCTTCGGATCCCTTTGTTATAAATCGAACTTGGGAATTACTTCACTCAAAAAATATACCAATAAACATTTTTAGTCGAGATCTTCAAAAGAAAGTTGTTGCTCTTCTAGAAGAAATTCAAAGAATTTGCTCAATTAATCAGATTCCCACTGTAAAAATTGAAGATATGATTATATATTTCACATTTGCTGGTTCTTTAGTAAATCGAGCGGTTGGTTTATATACAGGAAAAACCGATTTTAAAGCTGATAATATTTCTTTACAGGTTTCATCGCCTATCAACTGGACAAGTATCCCGAATGATCCATTAAGATTTGAGGAATTTTTCCCCGTTCTTTTTGAATCGAACTCGGAACAATCCATTTACCAAAAAATGCTCCCATTACATTTACAAGAACGTGAATTTATCCAACATTGGGTGAAAGATAAAGAAATTTCCAAGATTTTAAATCGGCTTTCACAATCCAATATAATCCAAATAAAAGATTCGAGTATTTTCTTGAAAATTCTTCTTTCATAAATCAGGATGTCCTTTTTTCAAGAAAACCGTTGCTTCATTTAAACCATAATTTTGTAATTCAAAATGAGGGTTATTATCTAATAGCTCTTTTAAAGAAATATTCATTAGATCGAAAGGAAAAAGAGCTGGATGAATAATTAATTCTCTTAAAGGAATTGTCTGGCTTGGAAACAAATAAATTATCGTTCCAAGCAACCAAGATACGAGCTTTGGGTTATCTAACTTAATTGTTAAGCCATTCAAATAAATCCCTTTTTTATCTGACTCTTTAAGAACCTCCCAATCGGCCATAGAACGTAAAGCTCTTCGTGTAGCATCTTTTATTGTGGAACGTTCTCCATAATGCTCTTTGAGTCGTTGTTGTACTTGTGCAGGAGTGATTGTTTTTTGTAATCTTAATAATCTTCCCGTATGAGTAGCAACGAATCCCCAAAAAGGATAATTAGCAATGGTCATTCCCCAATGAAAAACAATATGTAGATCCTTAGGGAAATCATTAAAAAGTTGAAGCCCTCGATTGCGTAGTGAAGCTAGCTCATCTGGGACTTTTATCCAGATTTTCATAAGATTAGTAACCGCTTTTTCACCACTGCCACGTGATACTGAGCTCTTCCCAATCGATAGATGACCACTAACTTCATTTAAAAGTGCTTTGGCTATTTCTTTTTCAGACAATTTTTGTTTGTATAATTCAACAGTATATTCTAACCATTCTAATCGTAATCGTCGATCGATACCGATAGTCTGTTTTTGATTCATGACTTTTTCCTTTCAATTTCAATAAATGGAACAATAACTTCTTCAACAGAAACTCCACCATGACTTACTGTTTTTACTCCTTCTTTAATGAAAGCTTTTCGATGAGGAGCAATGAGAGGGAGACAATTTTCAGGAATGCCAATTGGAGACCATTCCAAAGATTCGGGGAAACTATTTCTGACTTGTTTTCTCAGCAAAAGATCAGAATATAACCGAACACGTTCACCTCGGATATCAGCAATTGCTCCTTCAGAAGGTTTCCCACAACCCAATGCTTCAATATTCCCGTGATCGGAAGTTAAGAAAACTCGAAAATCATTTTCAAGGAATTGATTGATCATTCTAAAAAAAGATGGTTGTTGGCTTAATTGACGAATTTGATTATACATTCCCGAGGTTCCGAGCTCCATTCCATGCATAATTTTATCGACAATATCAAAAATCAATCCTACGATCTTAATCTTCGGAGATACATATAAATCCTCAGATAAAATAATTGTATTAAAGTGCGGATTCTTATAGAAAGCAATCTCCTTCTCGTCAAATCCTTGATCAATCCAAAAGTTTTTCCAATACATTGGTTCTTTATCTGTATTATATAAGCTATTAGGGAAAAAAAGTGGTGGTTTTCCGGAAAAAATTGCTTGCCTTGATATTGAAGTTATAGTTGGTATCCATCCAAAAATACAATTTTCAATAAAATTTAGTTTAAAATCCGCTTGAGAAAGTTCTTCTTTAATAATCAACCATTGATCAAAGGAAAGACCATCTAATATTATCAATACAATTTTTGTTTTTCGTTCACTTTCGATTTGCCTTAATAAAAAACGGGGAAGATGATGACCCATGACTGGAGGATTTGGAGGGATATTTACGAGACTTGCATAACGCTTTTTTAACCAGAGTAAAAAACGGTTGTCAATTAAATTTTGTAAAGAATAAAAAGGAGATATTATTTCATTATCTATGAAATGTGTTTTCATATCATAAATATGAAAATTCAGCTCTGCCCATAAACGGGCAAAATGAAACCAATCATTATATCGAGCATTTTCACTGGGAAGATTTAATTGAACCTTTTCGATAAGTTTTTTTATACGATCTTGTTGGATAAGTTTTTCATCGATTTGAATACCGATATTTACCCATTTTCTATTGGGTAAGTCAATTTTTTGGTAAGGAACTGAATGTAAATAACCTTCTAAAAATAAAGTATCGATGTAAACCCTGATATCATAATCTTCGAGAGGAAGATGAACAGGACCTTCAATTTCTAGTCCATATTCTTTATGGTTTTCTTTAATACTAACTTGATTTTCTGCCAAAAAACGGTCAAGAAAAATTGGCCACCTTTCTTGGAGAAATTGAAAGAAAACATCCCGATCTTCAATAAGTGTTTCTAATGGCCATTGATAAAATTCCGGGTTCTTTTTTAATATCTGGATAAAATATCTATCAATAATCGGTGGAATAATGAGTCCTTGATAATGTCTCCGTAATAAATAAAGAAGAAGGTCTGAAGAATTTTTTATTGAATCAGGTGAAATTTTAAAAACATGACGAAGAATAAATTCCTTGGTTAAGCTCTCACCTAATAACTCTGGTTGATATCTTTGAACTACTTTATACAAATCATCATAGAAAGTTCGATCTAATTCTTTTAATACTCTGTAGTTTAGATTAGGGAATAATTCATTAAGCTTAAATATAACATTTCTCCCTATTTGAAGAATATCATAAGGTAATTGCTGTAAATCTTGTTCTTCTGATTTGAATTCAATGATAAATTTAGAAATTTTACCCCGATCACGATGTATTCTAAATTTTGATTCATAAATAAACCGAAATTCTATTGGTTCTTCAAAAAGAATGATTTCATATCCAAGTTTTATAATTTCCTCTTGGATTTCTTCTTCGAACAAGAGACCATCTGGATCAACTGCAATAATTAAATTGTTATCGGCTGAATTTAATTCATTTAAAATATGGTCTCTCCAACTAACCATGATTTCACTCCAAAACAATTCTAACCTTTTTTGGGTCCTTCCCTCGCATTATTTCATTTAAATAATTTTCAAATCTTTTTCGAATTTCTTCCGGAGTTGCTGGAGAGCCACCAAATAATAATGCATCCTTAAGTTCCGATAGACTAACTTTTACTTTAACCAATCCTGAAAATACTTCATTTATTATTTTGACAAACTCTAAATCAACATCATCTGGCAAAATTTGTTTCTCCATAAAGTCATTTATCCTATTTCGAGAATCTGGCTTAAGGAGATTAAGGTTATTTTTATTGGTAGAATCATTAATATTATCCAATAAAGTTTGAGTCCAATTATTAAAAAGTGTATCCAACTCATCGTCTAAGTTTCTAAGAAAAATGGGTGCCGAATATGCTAAGGGTTTTTCTGCTAATGGATTGAACCCACAATGAGGACATACCGGAGAAGTATTCAAATCATGATTGGTTAAATTAAAGCAGCTTTTTATTTCAGATAATTTTTGCTGAAAACTTTCCAGTTGTTGATGCGGCATGATGTTGATGGAATTCAAGATGTTAAGTATTTTTAACCGGTGGTCCTTCAAGAGTTTTTGTTTAAATTGATCATCATTTACTCCTAAACGGTTTCGAGTGTGAAGTTCCATATAGGTATGGATATAAGAGTTTTTTAAATCATTGAGTAATTTTTGGGTTTGTTGACGGAAAGCCCCAATTTGTCGCTGTGATGGATCCACAATTTTTTGAAGGGTTTCTTCTCGTACCTTTTTCACCGAATTCGCCCAGTTGTGGTCACTTGGTAATAACCTTTCCGCTTCTGTAATATACGAGCTTAAATTACTCATTTCTGAAATAAAATCTCGAAGGGCTTCAATTTCCTTTAAAATTCGTATTATTTCATAGTATGGTTGTATATCTTTAACATCATAACGGAAATTTTTTAACTTCCCCGGTGTCGAATAAATCTGAAGTGATTCTAAAAAGGATTTGGCATTCTGTAATTGTGACCTGAAACAAAGTTTTTCTTCCTCAGTAAAAAGTTCTTTTTTCCAAAATGTGAGGCGGTCATGAATTACCTGGTCTGCATATACTAACCTTTTCACCACTTCAGCAATGGCTTTCTGTAAGTCTTTTATCGGTTCGTCATGATTTTGGGTAATGAGTTGTACTTTCCCAGGAGCAAGCTCAAGAAGTTCAAATAAAGCCTTGATCGCTGGAATATTCCACTCTTTAGGAGGTTCAATGTGTTTAAAATTGATTAGATCATCTATACTGGTTGTAGAAAACTGAGAAAGATTTGTTGCATCGTACTTCACCCCAGGAAAAGTGAGGATAACATCTCCCGAATAAACCAACGATGCTAAGACAACAACCACCCATTCTGGTTCTAAACGCATGGACTGAGGTGCCATATATTCAACACCAAGGCAATCCTCGAAAATTTCAGAACGGTTGAGTACTTGACCAAATCCCTTTTTTTTCATCTTATCAAGTATATATTTTGCATATTTTGAATGATGGGGATTTAAATGCTCACCATCTAACAATCCAAGAGCATCTAAAACTGCATTAGCTTGCCGAGTACGATTAGAACCAATTATCGCTTTTATTGCATCTTGGGCAGCTTGATTTCGATTGGTACTTGTAAACAATAATGAAAATGATGGGTACTCTGGCGCTAATTCTTGAAAATGACTGGATAAACAAAAAGCAGCGATGGTATTAATTATATCTCGGAAATTTAATCGTTCACTCGTACTAATTCCTGCCAGATCACGAATTGTTTGGCCTTCTACCCATTTAATAAGAGGTTTACTGATTCCTTGACAGGTTACTTCAAAAGCAGTGGTAAGGTTTTTTTGTAACCATTGAACAATATCGCTTAAATATTGATTTGCTTTCGATTCATAAATCGATTTTTTCGATCCCGATGATATAGATGCCAAATCAACAGAAGCTGCAAATCTTCGAAGCGAAACAGTAAATAGTTCATCTTTTTTGCTAAGTTTAAAAAAAACCTCATCCGTTCTTTTTTCATCTTTATAGGAAGGAGGATCGTAGGGCTGTATAAAATAAATATAAAAATCCCGAGGGGGAACTGCTGTGGAACGCTCATTTGGAGAACCAAAAAAAAGATACCCTTGACGAGTGGCTTTTCGTTCTCGCCATATAACTTCATGTTGCCATATTCTATAGTGGGAAACATAGGTCTGATCAGTGCACTCCATAACTCGTTTTAAAGCATCAAAATAATATCGATCTAACTCTGAATCTTCCAAGCTTTCCGTTCGCTTATCGATCAATGCATCAAAATCATCGGTTTTTTTCAAATCAATGAAATATTGGCGATTATCTGGATTATACGAAATGAATTGACCACTGACTGTTTTAAAAATTTCTTTTAAGGTCGCTTCTATTTGAGTAAGAAGGTCATCAGCTGGGTTCCCTCCTAACTCTTCGACTCCTTCCTGGAAAAGGCAAAGACTATCTCGTAGTTCTTCTGAAGTGGCCCCAACGGGCGAATAAATATCTCCAACGGTTAAACGATGGACTGAAAGTGCATGAATGATTCGAAGGGCAAGTGTACGATATTGCGGACGGGTAAATGCTTGTACGATTCGGGATTCTAAACTTTGACTGCAGTCAATAACTGCTCTAACCTCAGGAATAGCTCTGAATGAAGCATTTTCTCGAAGGTTATTCCAATAATTATCGTAAGCAATTAAACCTGGGTATTCTGCAGGTATTGATTGTTCGAGAAGTTTTTTCATAGTTAATGAAAGGGTTTTTAGAACTTCACGTTTTTCAATTATGGTTATTCGCTCGAAAGTATCGATATAATCTGGATGAATAGGAAAAAGACTAATAAATTCATCAATACGCTCATTCATATGTCCATAAAATTGGATAAAATGGTTTAAATATTCTTTAATTTTTACCATTTGTTCAGTAGTTTTTTTCAAAAGACGTTCAGCTACAACAAATTTAACATCTTTTCGAACTATCAATACTTGTTCAAATCGATCTTTCACCCGGTGAATGCTATCTGCGACATAAGCAAAACGAGGACTATCAAAAATTGCTTCTTGGACGCCTGCAATAAAACGAAACCGGAGATATTTGCTGACTTCTCCAATTTCACGAAGAAAGTTTAAATCGAGGATGATTTCTTGATCTTTACGGGTTCTTAAATAATCAAGCAGTTCATCAACGACTAAAAGTAACCCCTGGTCAGGAAATTTTCGATGGAAGGCTTCCATCATATCCTCAAAAATTTGTTTGTGATTAGTTATTTTATCTAACGATGGAAAGGAATAAGAAATACTAGAACTTTCAAAATATGTTTCTAATTCTCCAACTAATATGTCACGCAAAGACATTGTTGTGGCGCCAATTTCAGTCCTTACCACCTGAAATCGACCTGCGATTTGATTGGCATTTTGCACCACCTTATCGTTCTTAATAGAATGAATAAGATTTTGATTTTCGGCTAGAGCTGAGATGACCGACATAAGATGGGATTTTCCAGTTCCGTAGTTTCCAACCACTAAGAGTCCTTTATTATCTGTTGGTATATCAAATTGAAGATTAGGAAAAACTAAGGTTATTAATTTTTCTGCCATTTCATCGGAAATGACATAGGTCTCCACCAAGCGTTTGGCATTTAAAGCTTTATCGGCATCAATCAATTTCACCACTGATTCAATTGGTTCAAATTGAATCAAATCCTTATATTTCATTTTCCTCCTCCAAGTTATTTTTCGATTTTTTACAAATCATATTTTTTATTTCATCTCACTTCTGGTTATAGCTTGGTCATACCACATCAGAAGTTTTGGATCTTCTTGAAGAATTGATTCAGGGATTTTATTAGCTACAGCAATAATAGTATTATAATCTTTTTCCTGCCAAGCCTTTTTAAAACCAACTTTTACTGCTTCGAGACGAAACACTCGAAGACGTCTGACTTTACTATCCTTATATTCATTAAATTCTCTTAAAAGGGTTCGTTCTCGTAATTTTTCTAAATCACTTGCTTTATTGGGATCTGGAACATACCAACGATCCTTGGCTTTCAATTTGAGAACCTGATCATCTTTAGAAAGGTTTCTGAGTTCTTTAAAATTAGTAGAAAGATAACTATGAATTGGACTTGGAACATCTCCTTTCCCATCATAACGTAGAAAATTTTGTTCCAGAATTTCGGATAGCTCGAGAGGTTTTTCGTGTTTCATCCAACCTCCAATCTCCCGGATAAATTGGGGGTGGATTTCCTGAAAAGTTTGTGGTTTTTTGTTGAGTTGCTGTTTGAGCCATTGAATAGCAGATGATTCATCGGTTACAAAGAGAGCGGTTTGGATAATTTCTTTTACTTTCATGCGTTTTCTATCATATTCGATCGCTTGTTCTGGAAGGAAATACATGCCATCCCTTTCAGGAAAACGCTGTTGAAGACCTTGGTAAAATTCAGCGGCCGAAAGAGGCACCATCACTCCTCGCTGAACATGAAAAGCTACCATGCGATCAAAGAGTAAGTAATTTTGCCTTTCAGCGACAATTTCCATCTTTCCTTTGTTAGCAAACCATACTGGGAGCTGTTTGAGATGGGTTCGGACAAAATCCCAGACACCATTTCCAGTTCCTGCCTCAAGTCGAAAACGTTCCTCTAAACCACCATTGGGTTTATATGCAGAGATAATGAGGTCTTGTTTTACTGCACTTGCACTTGTCACCTGTTTAAAAGAACCTTGTTGTTTATCCAAGGTTCTTACATCAGCGATTACAAAACCTGCAACCTGTAAAGCCTCCTGGATGGCATTCCAGACGCTGTTTTTTGAGTTATGAAATTCAACTGTCATCCAATGACCGGGCTTGAGAACACGAAAATACTCCTGAAAACATTTGGTCATTAGGTGTTGGTACTCAATTAATGTCTTTCCCTGAACTTTATTTTCCACTGCTTCAGTTTTGTTATTCGTAAAGACCCTTAACCAAGATTCCCAGAAAAAGTTAAGTTCCGAATACATCAAATTTCCTCCAAAGGGAGGATCGGTGAAGATATAATCAACTTTATTATTTTGAATAACAAGAGTAGTTAGTGATTTTGTCTCTGCTATTAAATATGAAATATTTCTTGTGTTGGATAATGCTTTTGAAAAGGATCGAAGTTTTCCGTTTAGCCATTGGAAAGAAGTCCACTCTCTCATAAGTGATCCTACATAAAGCGTTCCACTTAATATCATATTTGGGAAAGTCGTTTTTGGTTTAAATCTTTGAAGTTTCGTTAATCCTAATAACCCTCCTGTTAAGATAGGAATGAGCCTCTTATTTATTTTTGTTTTCTCCAAGCGATTAAAAAATGCACTTAACACCCATAAGTTTCTCTTTGTATAAAAATGATGAACATGAGTAATACCAATATCATCATTTCTTCTTGATTCATCGCCCTCAGGCATTCGCTTAGTAGGAAACCAATAAGGTATGCCACTTCGTTCAATTTTTTCAATCAATTCAAAATCAAATTGATCAGGTGCCTTTTCAAAGCGTTGGTTTCCAATGCGGTAATTTATGAGTACCGGTATTTGTTTCGCTTGTTTTATAACTACTCCCCTCTGCCCATTTTCTCTTTCAATATAAGGATCAAATCGATTAACCCAAGCCCTTTCCATATTCCGTTTATTGAGTATTGCCTGACAATGTGGGCAGGAAAACTCCTCATATACTTTTCCAGTTTCTTTATCGACTGCTTCTTTCCAGAAAACCACTTCACTGGTACAATATGGACAAACAAAGACATCCGACCAAACTGTGTAATTGATTCGTCCCTTGGTTTTTCCATCAAAGTGAAGAGTTTCATACATCCACCCGCACTCTTTCTCGACTTCTGCAAGAATTCTTTTTGCTTCTCTTTCAACTTCTTTAATATCAACAGGGGTATTATAGTTATAAGCAATAAATGTCGCAGCCGGCGAGAGGTCATTGAGTACGGCATGTCGAGGTCCTAATTTTGAAAAGGGTATCCAATTTTCTTTTCCATTTTCATTTGATTCTTTTTGATAAATAATGCCCTCTCTATCAACTCGATATCCTAAAGATTCCACGGTTGGCTTATCTCCACACAATTGAGCTGCTACTCCTGTCATTCCGGTTCCGCAAAAACCGTCGAATACAATATCCCCTGGTTCAGTATAATGGAGAATATAGCGCATAATGGCCTTGTAAGGAACTTTAGTATGGTATGAGTGGGCATTGTATATTGGATCATTTTTTCCTTCACTGACATCTGCGGCAAAAGGTTCACGGTGATATAACTCAGTATCATTTATATTTAAATTTTGACGTTCATTATTCCAAAAGGAAATAAAATCATCGATCCAGGGATTGGGACAGGCCGTGTAATAGGGTGGATCGGAAAGTGCCAGGATATCCTCATCTTTTCCTAATGGGAATCCCTCGATGGAACGAAATTTTGGATCCTTAAGCTTTTCTGCAAGAATATTTTGAAAATACATCCTTCTTTCTTCATCGCTTTCAAAAGTCATTCCCAAGCATTCGATTGGTTTCTGATTTAAATTTGTTTTTGAATTGTTATTTCGATAATTCTCAAACAACTCATTCATTTGCATCCTCCAGGGTAATGATAGTTAAATCATGAATTGGATAACGTCGATATTCGGGATGTTCAGGAGCTGCATAGATGAGATCTCCATCTTTGACACAACCATTCCATGCAGCAACAATGGTTCGATCCCGAGACAGTTTTTGAAGTAAACGAAGAGGGTCAAGCTGAAGAGATGGTTGGAATAAGATTTCAATGTTATCCAAAAGTACAAGATCTGAATTAAAAGTATTTAATAAATTTGATATTAAGCGATTAACTTGAAGTGCTCTTTGTCTCTCATTGAATTCAAGGAGCTTTTGTGAAAGCTCTAAGCCAATATTAATAAAAGGGGCTTTGGTTTTTTTCTGAAGAACTTGAAGAATCGAGCTTTTCCCCCTACCAGAAGGAGCCACCAAAAGAATGAGTCGATTATAAAGAGAGGTAACTTGATCGATTCTTTGCAACAACTCATCTATTATCTTTTCATACAATCTTTTCTCTCCTCCTTAAAAATTTTTAATTTCTTCTTTAATTGTTCAAGCCTTGTCAAAATTACAATTTTTTATATAAACTCAAATAGCAGTTTTTACTTCTTTACTCAATATTCGCTGCTTCGTAGGCTTCTTTAATAATTTCTGTAAGAATTTCTTTGTTTTTTTCAATTTCACCGGGTTTTAATCGAATTCTATAATAACCCCAATGATTATCATAACCCATCAAATCAAGACCTGCATTTTCCAATCTTTCTTGGGTTTCATCTGACTTCTTCAATCGGACTTCGAATCGAATAAAATCTTTTTTTGGTCTAACAATAAAGAAATTACACGGTTGACCATTTGTTGATAATCCAATATAGAATTTATTGTATTTTAGTTCTAAAGAGGGATTAAATTCTTTAGCTATTTCAAGTAAGTTATCAGCCATAGTCATGGTTTTTTTCGTTCCAGGGTTTTCCCAATAAGACCTATCAACGATGTCCCTCGTATCTTCATCCACCAAGCCAAAAGACATTTGATCCAAAACCGTGGTAAACACCAAACCTATTTGTTTCTCTACCTTTAAAGCATTCATTTGAATGGCGACCAAAGGAATCATACCATTAAACAAGCCAATAATATTCAAGAATCGGCTGGTTATATCTTCTGCGATAATCACTGCTATGTGTTCATATTGTGGATAACGTTTCCTTTCAATATCCCAATATTCAATGGTCCGAATAATGTGGCTTTCGTTGGTGCTACCCAATTGGATCTCAACTTCATATCGACTTGTAGATTCTGAATCTTGTAATAAAAGGTCTAATCTCCCAGCATGTGGTTGTATTCTTTCCCTATCCTTTAAAATAACATCTCCTAATCCTAAAATTTTTGGATCTTCGGCAATCCGATCTTGAACCCATTTTTCATTTAATTCAGGATGATTTTTTATTGATATTTTTTCAAATTTTGTAAACTCCATTAATTATTCTCCTTAAATATCATAATAAAATTATTTTTAATCTATATCTTTAACACCATTTTCCCAATTTTCACATATTTTTTCAAAGTCTGGCTCATATGCTGGTTCAGATGTCCAATACTTTCATATACTAAAAGCCAAGGCCGGGCTTGAGTTTTTAAATTTTTTTAAGCTTTGTAAATTGATGAACTTGAGAAAATTCAACAGTGTTTCTAATTCTTGATAGTTTATAATCTGATTAATAAATCTATTAAAAGGGTAGCATACTTAATCGATTTTTCCCATTGAAGATTGGCAGCATTCCACCCCTCACAATTTAAGAAAAAATTTCCCTCCTTAAGAACGACCAATACCCATAAAATTAACCAAAATATACTATTATGCTATTCTAACACATTAACATTTATTTTATATTTTAAAAAAATTTGAAATAAAAATACACTATATAGAATATCGGCAAAGTAATTATAAAAATTATAAAGTGGGGAAATTGTTGGGATAATCTGCTTTAAAGAGTCCATAAGGAATTAAAAGCCTCTTGGAGAATTCCTGGCGGTCAAGTCTTGATTCTTGAATTTTTAAAAAACTGTGGAACTGGGGAATTGTGGAATTAGGAAAAAAGTTTAAGAATGAGATCCTCAGAGTTTCAAAAAGTGAAGCCTTAGGATGACAGTTAAGAAAGGAATTTACGACCAGTAATAAATTATAGGAGATAAAGAAGCAATGAATGGGAGGATTTATTTAATTTCTTTGCCAGAGGTGATGATTTCCTTTGCCAAAGGGTTGGATAAATTGAAATCTTCGGTTTTGAAAGGACGAGGTTCGATTCGATAATCAATTTTCCGTCTCAATTTCATGAGTAACATAGTGTCTTCAATTGGGTCTCCGCTAAAATTATCCGCAACAACCGCAACGTCGATATCACTCTCTGGTGAATAAGTGCCCTGGGCGTACGAACCATAGAGATAAAGATACCTTACCTTTATCTTTTCTTTTATTATTTCACCAAATGCTTTTACTATTTCTTCTATTCTCTCTCTATCATTGTTAGGAGCCATGCTCTGACCTCATTTATTTTTTTTATATTCTTGGTAGCAAAGTCATAATCACACTTCTTATAGAAAAGATGTTCATAATCTGGATATCGCACATTGATATTGAACGTGAACGTGGTGAAAAGATCAAGTGTATCTTTTTGCTCCTCAGTTGTTGCAATTCCGGCTATTTCAGCCAATCTCACTCAATCGTGGGTTCTTGGGGGATTTTCATTGATGTTTTTTACATAGATAGTTTTGATAAGTTTTTCGATAACGAGGTGACCAATGAATAAGCTCCAATGATAATCTTTACTTTGGTATAAATTAAGCATGGTTTGATAATCACGATTGGCTGATTCAACCCAATATGATATGAAATCATTTTTATCCATAATTTAGCCTTGATTATCTATAACATCTGAGAAAATTATATCACAAGAGAAATTAAAGAATTCATCTGGTAATTCTCTGTTGCTATGGGCAAGGGCTTGGTTTTCAAATGAACATGAGTCAATGGAATTGGGGAATTGGAAAGGGAGAGATTCTCATGTCGCATAATACAATCCTTAGAAAGACTGATTAAAATTCTTAAAGATTTAGTCTTAATTTTTGACCTTGATTGGTTTTCTATGAAAAAAATATTCAAAAGAATAAATTTGCCTGCGCTGAGTATTTACTTTCAATTTCCTTTGGGTAAAATGTTTAAGAATTATGAAATGAGAATGAGGGCGAAAATATTGTTCGAATATAATTATCTTTTCAGTGTTGTTTGTCTTGTCACTGCCACTCTTGCCATTTCTCTGAGTTTCCTGTCTTTTTGGTCTTACCGATTTACCTCCTATGCACGACCTTTGGGGTTTCTGCTTCTTTTTTCAGGTATTTATGCCTTTGGATATGCTTTTGAAATTATGAAAGCTGACCCTGAATGGTTTTTTTTATGGCTTCGTGTGGAATATTTCGGGCTTTCGTTTATAGCTGGATCTTTTCTCTGGTTAAGCATTGAGTTCACTGGAAATTTTAAAGCTCATAAGCCCTTCATTCTCGTTG
>JAAYUT010000192.1 GCA_012517485.1 Candidatus Atribacter fermentans | reverse complement strand
TTTTAAAGTGGTCTGGGCAGTTAAAAGTTCAGTTTCAGCTTTTTTAAGGTTAACTTCATAATCGCTGACATCCAGTCTTACCAATTCTTGTCCTTTTTTAACAGAATCACCTTCTTCAACCAGAACAACTTCAACCTTGTAACCATCTTCTTTTGATTTTACATTAACGGTTTCAAAAGGAGCCAAAGTGCCCTCAGCTTCAATCGTTTCACGAATTGTTCCTTGGATTACCCGAATGGTGGAGATATTTATGTCTTGAGCCTGGGTAGAACGAGATTTATTGAAAATGAAAAAGGAAAAAATTGATGAAAATATAACAATAAAAACAATAATAACAAGAACAATTTTTTTTCTTTTATTCATTTTTTATACATTCCTTTTTCCCTAATTATAAAGTTCGATTTATAAAAGTTAAAATTGGTTGAATTAAGCATTCTGGCCGTCTTTTAAAGGATTGATAAATGCTGTACTTTAATTTTTTACTAAAAACCTCCATCATTTTTAAAAAAATTAATAAGACAATTTCTATATAAAAAGGAAGAAGATCCTTCACAAAAATTCTTTTTATTCCTGAAGGTCCCCTTCCTTTTATTGAGTAATCTCCTCCTTTCGAAATCCATAAGTCAAGGAGGGTTAATAGAAAGGAGGAGAGATGAGAGTAAGTTCTAATCTTCGTTACTGTTTTTTAAAGTTTTAAGATGTTCTTCCAATTGTTGGTTGCTTTCTTTGAGTTGTTGAAAAAGCAAAGGTAGAATGGATTTGATTTGAGCTTCATCACCAACCTCAATGGCTTCCGTGAATTTCTTAAATAGTTCTCGGTTTTTTCCCATCGCAACTCCTTGGTTTTTAAAGAATAATTGCTCTTCCTGGTTTAAAAATCTTTTTTGAGGGAACCACGGCCCTTTTCCAAACCCCGGCCTTTCGGCTTCAGGAGGCATTTTTTCTCCACCCATTTCAGGTCCAGGTTGAATTTTTCTTTTATCAATTTTTTCTTCTAAAACATTGAGTCGGTTTTTAATTTCTTCCAAATTTTCAAGGATTTGGTTGATTGGTTCTTTATTTTTTTGGAGTTGCATAAATTCATCCATAAGCGCATCACGGCGATTTAATTCGCTTTCCCAATCTTTGGTCAATTCTGGAGTGAATTTTTCTGAAAGAAGAAGCATATACATTTTTTGATGGATTTTCATTTCATTCAGTATTCCTGGGCCATTTCTTTCTCCTGCTAAGGAAACCCCAGTAAAGGAAATGAGCAAAATAATCAAGACAAATCCAGTATTTAAAAATTTTTTCATAATATCACCATTCCTTTCTGTGAAGAGATTTTTTAGTTGTAAATGGAGTATAAACTTCAATTTCGGAGTAATTATCTGAAAAATATGGGAAATTATGGGAAGAATGATGTAAAAAACTCATAAAAACAACGTTTCCAGGTTACCATTTTTTTCGTGGTAATCTGGAAATGGTTATATCTCATTCGCTATGAAAGCATACTTGGTTCAGAACCAACCAGATGAGTAACTCTTAACAAGAAACCACAATTAAGGCATCCTATCAGTTGGCCATGGTGTCGGGGTTGGTGTTGGATAAATATCTGACTTTTCACAGCGGATGGTAGCTAAGAAACAGGCAGATTTTGCTGAATAGGTGTAGGTTCCTCCTAAACCAGAAGGATCAAAACGCCAACGTCCAGCAAGTGAGGTGAAGTTGGCTGATCCATCATATTTGGTGATATTAAAATAGATTGGTTTGGAACCATCCCAATTGGATTTCTTGCAGCCCCATTTTTCCCAATATTCTGAAACACCGGTACACTGAGCAGACCGTATTGCTGCTACAATTAAAGTCCTTGATACGCTTTTGGGGTTGATATCACAGAAAAATCCAATATCGATATTACCGTTAGCAACAATGGTATAAGGTTCTTCGCCTTTAATAACACGAACGTTAATTGATTTATTAAAGGTACAATCACTTCCTTTAAATTCGACTTTCCAATCTCCCGAAGTTCGAGGTGTAACAGTAGCATGACCTTCGGAAATGGGGAAATCAAAACTTTCACCACCCGGACCAGTGATGTGGACATTGCTGGTTAATGAAGCATCAGCTTTCCAGTAGAGTTCAATCTGATCGCCATCACAGATGATTAATGAAGTAGGACAATCTTCCAGAGCAGGTTGTACTGCAGAAGGTGCCAATTCTTTGATAATTGCACAAAACTTGGTGTTATCAGTACAAGATACACCGATTGTTCCCTCACAACAAGTCATAATTGCCATTAAT
>JAAYUT010000191.1 GCA_012517485.1 Candidatus Atribacter fermentans | reverse complement strand
ATTGCTTTTACTGAAAAATTAGAGGAAATTCGTTCGAAAGGTGTAGAAGTTATTGGTGTAAGTACTCAATCAGTGGAGAGTCATCAAAAATTTGCTAAAAAATATAATTTGAAGCATATCCTTTTAAGTGATGATGGAAGTTTGTCAAAAAACCTTGGTATTCTTGGGGTTACTGGTACAGCAGCTCGAACGACTTTTTTGGTTGATCCCCAGGGATTTATCGTTAAAAATTGGAAAAAAGTAAAAGTTGCTCAACATGTTGAAGAGGTACTTGATGCGATCGATGAACAGTGTAATTGTTAAAAGGTCTTTGCTTCATAAAGCTCTCATTGATTTTCACGACTGGTTTTATGTTTTTATTGAAAAAAGAATAAATCGATTTGTGGTTCAAGTTAATTTTGGTGATGGAAAATCTCGACAGGTTGCTACCAATAATCCCGGGAGGCTTTTGGAATTGATGGTTCCGGGACAAAAAGCGGTCTGTATTCCTAATCCTTATGGTAAAACCGCTGGAAAGCTTATTGCCATCCAAGATGATTTTGGGTGGGCTTTTATCGATACCTATTTTCAAATGAGAGCATTTGAAGTGGCCGTAGAAAAGAAATCTATTCCCTGGTTAGAGGGATATACTCTCCTAAAGAGAAATCCTCGCTTAGGTGAGAGTGTTTTTGATTATTGTTTTCGGGATTCAAGCGGTGATACTATGTTGTTGGAATTAAAAAGTGCTGTCTATCGTCAAGGTCGATATGCCACCTATCCTGATTGTCCTTCGAAGCGAGGACAAAGACATATCAAAGAATTAACCAAATATGCTCAGAATGGGGGGAAAGGATTAATACTATTTATTGCATCTTTAGCCGAAGTCGATGCTTTTCGCCCCGCTGAAGATGGTGACCCGGAAGTGGAGCGATTACTCCGTTTAGCGGTTGATATTTCGCCATTAGAAATTCGAGCTTTGTCGTTACTGTATGATCCTAAAAGTGGTTTAAAAATGGGGAATCATGATTTACCGGTAATTATCCAATAATTTTGATAGTTTTAACGATAATCAAGACCAAACGATGATAAAATTTTATTGGAACCAGTAAGACTATTTTCCAAAGATTTGCTTCTCCCCTTTAAGATAGACAATATTGATTTAAAAAATATTGCCTATTTCATGATTGGTGATTCAGGATCTAAATACGCGTTTCACAATTTTATAAAGATTAGTTCGCTAAAAATCTCAATCACATCAGATTTGATTTCCAAAAGAAGAATTGAAACAGAATGAATCTGATATGCTAAAATCATTTAGATTAAATTAAACCTCGGTATTTAATAAAGAATCATTAGAAGAAGGCAAAGGAATGGATCTATCAACACTTATTTTTTATGTTATTGTATTGATTCTTCTTGGGATTTCTTTTTTTAAAGATAGGAAAAAAACAGCTGAAGCTCTCCTCAAGGCTTGGAAAAGCTTCATTGTTTTATTGCCACCTTTTTTAACCATCATTTTTCTTTTGGGTTTTTTAGTGGTTTTCATTCCCGAAAAAACTATTGCCTTGTACATTGGTGAGAAGAGTGGATTACTTGGGTTTTTAATCTCCTCATTCGTGGGGGCAATTACTTTAATACCAGGGTTTGTTGCCTTTCCCATGGCAAAAATGCTTCTGGATAATGGGGCAGGGATCGCCCAGATGGCTGTATTCATATCAACCTTAATGATGGTAGGCGTGGTAACTGCACCCCTGGAAGCCAGTTTTTTTGGGTGGAAAGCAACGATTGGAAGAAATCTTATGGCCTATTTTTTCTCCTTTGTTGTTGGATATGTAGTATGGATGGTGGTGAGGATTTGAAAAAATTATCTTGGAAAAGTTTTCGAGGATTATATATTATTGCAATTATCAGCGTATTGGTTTATTTTTGGCTTCCTCGAGAGGGATTACGGGTTTATCGTGTAGTATTTAACAATATTCTGTTTATGCTTGGTATTATTCCGCCGGTATTCATATTAGTTGGTTTATTTGATGTTTGGATCCCTCGCGAAAAAGTAACCCGTCATCTGGGTGATCGTTCTGGGTTGAAAGGAACGGGAATATCGATAGCCTTGGGAGCCCTGGCGGCTGGTCCACTTTATGCAGCTTTCCCAATAGCAGAAGTTATGCTTCGAAAAGGAACCAGCTTTAGGAACATATTCATATTTATTGGTGCCTGGTCGACGATGAAAATTCCTATGCTCCTCTTTGAAATTCAAAGCTTAGGACCTCGCTTTGCTATAAGCCGTTATGCCATGTCATTTTTAGGAGTATTCTTGATTGCTTTCTTT
>JAAYUT010000190.1 GCA_012517485.1 Candidatus Atribacter fermentans | reverse complement strand
TTCCGAAAGAGGCATATCGATAGTCAGAAAGAGCTATCACTTTATCAATTCCTGATGTAGCACAAAAACGATGAATAGCAAAGGGGAGGTCCATACTTATATTGATGACGACCACGTCATCTGGGAGTGTCGAAGCTTCCTCATTAAAACTATGAATTTGAAGATCGCAAACTGGAGTATCCAGTGAGGGCGTAACGGAAATGACTTTAATTTTTCCATAAAAATCATTTAAATTCATCATTTTCATTTCTTCATCAATTAAAGAAGCTTGGGTAACGACTTGGAAATCTGGAGCAAAATCACCGACTTTCAGTTTTGGCCCAACTAAAGTGATCGGCTTCCCATTTAAAGTTACTTCCTGAGTTCTCTCAATATTTTCTTTGGTTTGAGTTATTCCCATATTTGAAAAAGAAAAAAGGAGCAGGGTTATCAATAAGAAAAAAATATATTGTTTCATCTATATTCCCTTCCTTTCTTAACTGGATTAATATTCTACTAAACCGTATATTGAGTTTTTATTCCCAAAAGAGCATGGTCACCAAAAAGTTTTTAAAGGATTTTAATATTAGAATATAATAAGGCTTTAAAAATTCTACCCATCCTTGATTGAGAAGAAGTTGATCTAAATAGGAAAAAATTGATTGAAGCTCCCTCAAAATAGCTTGAGGAATCATTCAATCGGATGATATGAAAACGGAAAACAATATATCTTTTGAATCAAGTTTAGTTATTCAATCATTAACCACCTCATTGGTATAAAATTTTAAAATTATAAAGTCTAATAAAGGAGACTTGGGAAATTGAATGTTATGACGGTTTGCGGCGAGAAAAAAATTGAAGATTTAGATATTATTCTTCCACATGAACACATATTTATCGATATTAGGAATCAGTTTATTGAACCCGTTGCTCCTAATGAGAAAAAAATGGCTTATCAAAAGGTTAGTTTGAATAACATTGGCTATCTTCGTCGAGATCCCTATTTGGTTAAAGATAATTTAATACTCTCTGAATACGATATTGCCCGTGATGAATTAATGATCTTTAAAGAATGTGGGGGACAAAGCATAATTGACGTCACTCCTATTGGAATTGGTCGAGATCCCAGTCGATTACGACAACTCATGAAAGAAACCGGCGTCAACATTATTGCGGGATGTGGATTTTATACTCATGACACTCATACAGCTGATATTGAAAAGAAATCAGTTGAAGATATAACTGAAATAATTATGAATGACTTGGAGATTGGCATGGATCATACTGGAGTTCGTTCCGGCGTTATTGGTGAAATTGGAACCAGCCAATCTATGCATCCTAATGAAAAAAAGGTTCTTCAAGCAGCCGGAAGAGCCCAATTCCAAAGCAAAGTTCCATTATTCATTCATATCTATCCCTGGTCGAAAAATGGGATAGAAGTTTTGAACATTTTAGAAAATGAAGGAGCAAATCTATCACAAGTCATCATTTGCCATTCGGATGTGGAGATGGACCCTAATTATATGATTTCAGTCATGGAAAGGGGCGCATTTATCGAATTTGATAATTTTGGAAAAGAATTTTGGATCCCTATGAATAAAAGAGGCTTTGCTGGAGGAAATTTTGCTACGGATCGTGAAAGAGTCCAGATCATTCACAATTTCGTTGAACTTGGTTTTCAGAATCATCTTCTTATTACCAATGATATTTGCTTAAAAGCAATGCTTCATGCTTATGGAGGATGGGGTTATGATCACATTCTTACTAATGTTGTTCCAATGCTCATTGATGTTGGAGTTGAAGAAAAAATTGTTTGGGAAATAAT
>JAAYUT010000189.1 GCA_012517485.1 Candidatus Atribacter fermentans | reverse complement strand
TAAATGAAAAAATATTTCGATGACATGAGAGTTAAAATGTTATCCGATTTGTTTGAATAAAGTGCTTTAAATGAAATAAGCCTTCGGGTTTAATGAAAAGATTTTAAATCAAATATAACTGATAAGAGGAAAGGTTAGAGACGTAATAAAAATACGTGTGAGATGTTTGTTTTCTTTAAGGAGTAAAGAAAGAATATGCGGTTCTTTTCCAATCATTTGGAAAGTCCCGATAGTTTTGCTATTCATTTTTTCATCAAAAATTAAAAAGAGCTAAGGAAAAATCAAGCGCCAGATGGCATCATCCCCCGGTCGAGGGCGCCCTCTTCCATCTCGGTTACTGGTTAAAAGGTATAAATTGCCATCCGGACCCTCTACTACATCTCGTAACCTTCCCAAACGACCAGTTGACGAGTCAATGGCAAACCACCGCTCTACTTCCTTGACCTGGTAATCTTCATCTTTGATCTCTAAGATAATCCTAAGCAAGGCTTGGCTTCTTAAGGAAGCAACAAAAAGATCACCTCGGTAAAAAGTCATTCCGGTTGGAGGAGTTGAGTTTTGCCAGAAGATGATCGGTCCAATGAAAGCAGGATTTTGATGAATTCCTATTTCTATAGGCCACCCATAATTTCCTCCCGGAATGATTAGGTTGATTTCATCATGACCCCGCCATCCCTGTTCACCGGATGGTCCGTGTTCGGAGGAAAAGAGTTTACTGGTTATTAGTTGGTTGATATCAATAATCCTGATGTTTCCTTTTTTGCTGTTTAGAAAAATAGATTTATAAAATAAAAGAAGAATGAAAGGAATATTATTCCAGGTAATTTGAAGGCTATAAAATCTATTTATTGCAGTCTTTCCTTGAATTATTATAAAATGATTGAGAAAGGATAGAATAAGGGATAAATTAGGGATGTGGGATTATGATCGAATTACCGGAAGTGGTGAATATGGCCGGTCAATTGAGTGCAACTTTCTCAGGAAAAAGAATTACGAGTGTAATAGCGGAGCATACTCCTCATAAATTAGCCTGGTATTTTGGAAAACCAGCTGAATATTCCAAACTGCTTATCTTTTAATCGTATTACTTATCATTCTTTTTTCAGGATAACGAGGAAAAACCCGAAAGGCACCCTCCCCGCCTTAAAACGGCACCCCTCCACGGAGGAGAATTGTTCAATTCATTCCCCCATTGAGGAGGGATTCAGGGGAGGTCTTATTCTTTTTTAATCATTTTTTACTCTTTTTGGTATTTTCAGTATAGATCTTTACTCTACCGAATAATACAGATGAGGATGAAAATAGTTATATGCCGATCAATTTCCCCCTTTCAAAAAAGGGGGTGAGGGAGATTTGAATATTTTTCTGCTCCGTCATTGCGAGGAGCGAAGCGACGTGGCAATCTCATCCTTTAAAGCATTTATGAAGAAAAAAGATAAAAAGATGAGATCCTCACGCCCTCGAAAAGCGAGGGCTCAGGATGACGAATCAAGAAAAATTCCCTTCACTTGAACTATTTCCCTCCATGTCTTCTGAATAAAAAAGCTGCAACGGGAATTGAAATAATGATAATTGCCAAACACCACACCAAAGCCAACCAAAGATGCTGACCAACAGGTTTTCCCATTGTGAGAGCACGAATTGCTTCAATGATGTGGGTGATTGGTTGATTCTCAGCAAAAGTTCGAAGTATAGTGGGCATGGTTTCGGTTGGAACAAAAGCAGCACTGGCAAAAGTTAGAGGAAACATAACCAGAAAACCGATCCAAGAAACCGATTCCAGAGTTTTAGCCGCTAAACCCATAATAGCTGCCATCCAGGAAACGGCTAATGTAAAAAGAAATACCAAAAGGGCAATTATCAACCATTCGGTTAGGTTCGCTTGAGGGTGAAAGCCAACCAATAACCCCATAAATATGATGATGACTGCTTGTAAGGTATTACGGACCAGATCACCAGCCACGTGCCCCATCATTACTGCCCAACTGGCAATGGGAAGTGTCTTCAATCGGTCAATAATCCCCCGTTGAAGGTCCATTGCAATGCTATATGAAGTGGTTAAGGAACCAAACGCCACTCCCTGGACAAGAATGCCTGCCATTAGAAAGTTAACATAGCTACCCTCTTCAATAAAAATGGCGCCACCTAAGACATACCGGAATAGCAGCATAAACATGATTGGTTGAATGGTTAGCCCAAGCAATTGGTCATAATTCTTATAGATATGTTTGAGACTGCGAATAAAAAGCACTTGTATATCATTCGCTAACCAGCAAGCTTTCTGATAGAGAGATTGACTTTTCATGAATTCGATCCCTCCTCTTCTTCAGTTTTACGACCTGTAAAATGCATAAAGACATCGTCCAAAGTTGGTTTACGAAGAGTAAGAGCCTCGACCTGAATCCCCGCTTTCTCCATTTGATTCAAGATTTCTTGAATATCTGGTACCCCTCTTTCCACAGCTAAACTCACCATAAACATTTTTTGATCAGAATACAACTCATTTCCTTTAATTATCGTCAATGCTCGGGTAAAATCCTCGTGAGTTTTAAAAACTAATTCCAAGCGTTCTTTCCCTACTAAATTTTTCAAGCGCTCTGGGGTATCATTGGCAATGATACGTCCACCATTGATCACTGCCACTCGATCAGCTAAGGCGTCGGCTTCTTCCAAATGTTGGGTCGTTAAAAAGACCGTTGTTCCTTCTGTTACTAAATTTTTAATGATTTCCCAAACGGCGAGACGGCTTCGTGGATCAAGAGAGCTGGTCGGTTCATCTAAAAAAACGATGGGAGGAGATGCAATCAAACCAGCAGCTAAGTCAAGTTTTCGGCGCATTCCCCCTGAATAAGTCTTAACTGGCCGGTGAGCTGCTTCCACAAGGTCAAACTGTTTTAAAAGCTTGGGAATACGTTGTTTTATTTCTGATCGGTTCAAATGATAAAGTCTCCCCATCATTTCAAGATTTTCTAATCCGGTAAGATATTCATCCACAGCTGTGTATTGACCAGTAAGACCAATACTTTGGCGAATTTCCTGGGGTTGGGTTTTGAGATTATAGCCATTAACGACAATTTTCCCGCTATCCGGTTTCAATAATGTACTTAAAATGCGAATAATTGTTGTTTTTCCAGCACCATTGGGACCTAATAAAGTAAATACTTCTCCTCGTTTGATGGTTAAATTAATCCCATTAAGGACACGCAATTTTTTAAAGGATTTTCTAAGATTTTCTATTTCTATAGCATATTCCTGCACCTTCTGGATTCCTTCCTTATCATTTGGTTCTTTCATTTATAATAAATTTCTAAAATTTTATCATTGAATTTTCAATAAGAAATCCTTTTTTTAAAGAATTAGTTACACTTACCGTATTCTTGGCTACAATCACCGTAAAACCGACAGCCTGTTTTCTTATTCCTTTGATTGTTTTATATCTAATTTGATGATCAAATATAATACAATTTTCTAGCACCGGATGGGGATGGAAAGAGCCCCCTCAACCTAACCCTCTCCCACGAAGGGGCAAGGGAAAAAGAAAAGCACCCTCCCCGCCGCGAAAGCGGCACCCCTCCCGGGAGGGGAATTGTTCAACTTCTTCCCCCATTGAAAGGGGTTAGGGTCCTGCCTTTCTCTTTTTTATTAAATTACTTTTCACTTATTCCGCCGGTATTTATAGGATAGAAAAAAAATCCCGCGGATTCACCTTAGGAAACCGCGGGATAATCAATTCTTTTACCTGAAACTGATCTAATACAAAGCTATTTACTGAAAAGCTAAAAATCAAATAATTCACGAAAACCAATTAAAAAGTATAACTTCCTTTATAACAATCCTTTTTTCTTCAGAGCTTCTTCGGTAAGCTGAATAAAGCTCACAACGATTTTTTCATGGAGTTCCTTCCCCAAAGCTTCATTCGCGTCTCTGGGGTCGGTTCTGACTATTTTTTCCGGATCGGGATCCTTGCTAAACCCGGCACCATCAACAATTGAGAAATCAGGATAATGGATCGGTACGCTTTTA
>JAAYUT010000188.1 GCA_012517485.1 Candidatus Atribacter fermentans | reverse complement strand
TAGCATTTTTGGCATCCTCACGAAGAGAAACGATTTCAGATTTATTATTTATGTAACTAGCCATGACTAAATTATCTAAAACTGGTAAATTTAAAAATAAACCAGTCCCTTGCCGATCATCAGTAATAAAACACATTTTGTGTTTAATCGCTTCTTCAGGAGAAGTGATATTCACTTTTTTCCCGTTGATCCTAATTTCTCCACTTTCAATTGGTTTTACGCCAAACAAAAGCTCAGCTAATTCGGTTCTTCCCGATCCAACCATCCCTGCAATTCCAAGAAGCTCTCCTTTGTGAAGGAAGAGTGAGGCATTTTTAACCCCGTTGCCGCTTAATCTAATTGCTTCTAATACCAGCTCCTTTCCAATTTGGTGCTCTTTTGATAGATCGTTTCCACCTTTATAGAAAGTAGAAATGTCTCTTCCTATCATGTCCCTAATTATTTGTTCTTCAGTTACATTTTCAATATCATAGGTATTTATTTTGACTCCATCACGGATGACCGTTACTCGATCGGCAATTTCAAATATTTCCTCCAAACGATGTGAGATATAAATGATACTGACGCCTTTTTGTTTCAGTTTTTTTAGGACTTGAAAAAGGTTTTCAATTTCTTCTTCTCCTAGAGAGGCAGTCGGCTCATCAAAAATCATTATTTTTGAATCCTGAACCAACCCTCTGGCGATTTCCACAATCTTTTTCTTTCCACTGCCTAAAAACTGTACAATCGCATTAGGAGAAATATCGGCATTGAGATATTCAAAAACTTCTCGGGTTTTCTCAATCATTTTTTGCCTATCGATAACGAATTTGCCCTCTTCTCTCCCTACAAATAGATTTTCAACAACTGATAAAAGGGGGAATAGGGTGTGTTCTTGGTAGATTGTCTGTATCCCCAATTCCATAGCCAGACGCGGGTTGAGACGGTCTAATTTTTTTCCTTCAAAATAAATAATACCCTCATCGGGCACATAAGCGCCGGAGAGAATTTTAATTAAGGTTGTTTTACCAGCGCCATTCTCCCCACATATACAGTGGATTTCACCCTTTCTTAAATCAAAATCAAAATTGTGAAATACTCTGACTCCAGGAAATGATTTCGATATTCCCTGCATTTTTAAAAAAAGGTTCTCTTGCACACATCCTCCCCCTTTTTATTGAAGGTACCAAATATACTTGTTAATCTTGCCCTTTCCTTTTAACTAATATCAATCATGACCTTTAATGGATTTCCTCGCTTTTCTTTTGCAACTATTAAACCATCCATAAGCTTTTCTAATGGAAAATGGTGTGTTATGAGTTGGTTAACATCTATTAGTCTGCTATCCACTGCTTGAACGGCTTCTGCCCAAGTAAACGAAGCTAACCAAGAAAAGCGGATGGTTTTATCCCAGAAAGTTGATTGTAAAGCAGGAACTTCTAAAAAATCTTTATCACCAGGTAAACCAAAGTAAACAATAATCGATCTCCTTCCAGAAACCTCGAGAGCCATTTGCATTGCTTGTTTCGAACCAGTTACAACAATAACTCGATCAACCATCTTGCCACCGGTTAATTTGCTGATTTCGGCTTTAAAATCAGAAACGTAATAAGGGGATTGTTTTTCAACAAGGTTATAAATACGGTCTGCTCCCATATTTTTCCCAACTTCTAAGCGATAGTCCCTGGTTCCAGCTAAAATGACTTCTCCTGCTCCACAGGTTTTGACTAAAGAAGCTATACACAAACCGATTGGGCCTGGCCCAAACACAATAACTTTATTCCCTAACTGAACATCAAGATTCTTTACTCCATACACTGCATCAGCCAAAGGTTCAACAAATGCTCCTTCTTGGTAAGAAACCTTCTCTGATAATTTATAAACATGCTGATAATGGGTGGCGACGTACTCTGCAAAACCACCGTTAACTGAAACTCCTAAAACTGACTTATTTTCGCAAAGATTAACTTGACCTCGATAGCACACTTCACAAGCATTACAGTATTGGACTGGATTGACTGTGACCCGATCACCAACTTTTAAGAGATTCTTTTTGGCAGGAATTTTTCCAACTTCAACAACCTCTCCAGAAAACTCATGACCCAAAATTAACGGTCCTTTCCCATTCGGGGTTTCCAGAGAAGAATTACCCCAATAATAAGCCACATCAGAACCACATATTCCACAACTTTTTACTTTTACGAGTACTTCATCATCTTCTATATGAGGGATATCAACTTCTTCATACTTCATCACTTCCGGTTCATAAAACACCCAGGCTTTCATCTTTTGGGAAACCATTCGAAAAACCCCCTTTTTTACATTCCGAGACGTGGAAATAAATCTTTTAAAAACTTAATGGAATCTTCGGTTATTTCCCATGCATTGGGCCAAAAACAAAGGTCAATACACCACCAAGGAGACTGATAACCATTTTTTACTAAAGCAGGGATGACCTTTTCAAAATCAACATATCCAGTTCCAAAAGGAGCATGAGTGCTCGTTTCGTTATCGTGGAGAGTGTTGTCTGAATCGATCAAATGAACATGGCCAATACAGCCTTTCAGCATCTCAATAAATTCGAGGACTCCACCTTTTAGGGTTTCTTTTGGTTCAATTTGTTTAGCGCCTACAACAGCACTCATTTGAGCGTGGCTGGTATCAAAAAGAATCTTGAAGTTTTCTCGATTCACATCGGTATACATTTTTTTTACTTCGCTGGGTTTATTAAAAATATAACCTGGTTCGAATTCCCACACGACCATTTTTCCAACATCTTTTGCTTTATCAGCACATTTTTGAAAAGTTTTTACCACTCTTTCCCAGGTTTCTTGGTAATCCCAATCTTTCGGGAAGGGAGTTCCAGAAACAGTATCAACTCGAATTTTGTCAAATCCACAATCCACACATAATTCAAGAGATCTGTCATACATCTCTTCAAAAGCTTTGACTAACTTGGGATCTCCACCAGCAAAAGGAAAGCTCCAGAGGTCAGCAACATATGCACTAACGCCTAATCCAGCTTTTTCCAACATGCCTAATAGTTTCTTTCTGTCTTCTTTGGTGGCGTACAAATCAGGATGGGCGTGGGGTTTAAACCCTCCTAATTCGATCCCATCAAATCCTAATTGAGATAATTTTTGAATGACTTCATCCAAAGGGATAGGATGATCGGCATAGGGACCAATGGCATACGCCCAACTTCCAATGGAAATCTTTGCTTTTGACATAAGAAACCCTCCCTTAGTTTTTATTTAAATATAAATACGTTTTCATGAAAACGTATTTATATTTAAAATATATTAATTTTTTTTTGTTGTCAACCCTTGGTTT
>JAAYUT010000027.1 GCA_012517485.1 Candidatus Atribacter fermentans | reverse complement strand
TTTCATAATGTCATCACAGCTTGCAAAATAAACATCTTGAGAAGATGTTGATTGATAAAGCTTAATGTCATGAAACATCAATTGATTTTGGGGATGACTTTTTAAGAACTTTACAAAATCTTTCATATAGGATTCATTATTATGAAGAATAAAAACTGGAGATTGATAACCATAGAGGATTGTTTGAAGGTCCTTCAACACCAGTTCCCAATTGATGACAATCGGTATTAAATGGAAATAATGAGGAAGATTGATTAGATTGCAATTCCAAATTATCAGAAATGGTTTTTCGTAAAATTCGATATTTTCAAATTTTTGAAAAAAATCATTCGCTAATTCTTCGGAAAAATCCATTAAAATAATGATTCGAGCAAAACTCATTTTTGAGTTTAATTTTTTTTCAAGTTCACTGAGTTGTTTAGAATAAAGGTTGATCACTTGAAGCTGGGAAGAGGGAAAAATCCTGTTTAAGTGAATTTCTAAAAAAGCCGGGAAGTAACGCTCTGGTTGAGCAGAAAAAAGCCAGACTGCCGGTCCTTCTTCAGTAGAAAAAGAAGGACCGGAGAAAAAAAGGAGGATAATTAAGAATATAATACCCTTTGTAAAATTCCTTTTCATAGCTAAAATTTGCGACGGTTATACAAAATTTGATTTAAGAGAACGCTTCCTACTAAAACCAAACCAAGAGAGCCTAACTGCCAGATTTGGTGGATTCCTGCCAACTGCATTCCATTATAGAGCATGGTAATGATGGCGATACTTAATACAACCCCACCGACAGTTCCTTCTCCTCCCTTGATGCTGACACCTCCCAGAACAGCGATTGTAATGGCTTGAAGCTCATAACCAGTACCAATATCAGGACGGGCGCTGGCAATTCTCGAAGTAATTACCCAACCAGCCAAAGCACTGAGAAGACCGGAAAGTGTGTAAACGATAACTCGAATTTTTTTGACATTGATTCCAGAAAATATTGCAGCTGTTTCATTGCTACCAACTCCATAGAGATGCCTTCCAAACACGGTTCGATTCATGAGAAACATGAGGATTAAAATGACAGGGATAAAAATGAACAACACCTGAAACGGAAGGCCACCGATACGGTGTTGACCAATAAAATAGAAAGAATCAGGAAAGTTGGAAACTGGCATGGGATTGGGACCAAAACGAGGATCAACTGAAATAATCATAGCTAAAGATTTATAAACATAAAGGCTTGCAAGAGTGACTATAAAAGGAGGGATCTTGGGATAAGCGACTAAAAAACCATTCGCATATCCCATTGCGCTCCCAGTGATGAGGCCAATGATAATGGCTAAAGATGGGTTAAAGCCAGCTCGGCCAATAAGAACTCCAATAATCATGGCGACAATAGTAAGCATAGAACCGACAGAAAGGTCAATGCCAGCTCCTCCGGACAGAATGACCAGCATTTCCGCTAACGCCAAAAGACCAAGTTCTACACCGTATTGAGTCATATTGGTGAGATTGTAGAAAGTGAAAAAACCCTTCACAGAAAAGGCAAAAACCCCGAAAAGAATGAGGAATAATACCAAAAGAAAAAGCACTCGGTTTTCAACTATTCGGCTTCCAATATTTTTCATAGAAATTCTCCTCTGGAACGAATAAGGTCAATCATAACCGAAATCAAAATCAGTACCCCAATCACCAAACCTTCACTGAGAGCTGGAACATTCATCAGAACCATGCCATTTTTAATAATTCCCACTAAGACTGCTCCCAACAAACTTCCAATCACGGTCCCCTTCCCTCCAAAGACACTGGTACCACCCAACATCACTGCTGCAATGACTTCAAGCTCAAAACCAGAACCAGTATTGGTTTGTACTATTCCAGTGCGGGCAACATAGATAAGCCCGGCAAAACCAACTAAAAGCCCAGTAAGTGAATAAACAATTATAATTGTTCGTGCCAGGTTTACACCAGAAACCCGGGCAGCTTCTGGATTGTTCCCAATTGCGTAAATTGCCCGTCCTGTAGGTCGGGAGCTAAGAAAATAGCTAAAAAGGATAATTAAGACTGCGGTTAGCCACATTGATAATGGGATGCCCAACCATTTTCCCAAGCCAATGATCCGGATATCAGGTGGAATTCCCGAAACCCAGCGGCCACCAAGCACTTGATACATTAAAGCTCGCATCATGCTCATCATTCCTAAAGTGACAATGATGGGTGGGACATTGCCATAAGAAATGATGATTCCATTAAGGATGCCAATCCCAAAGCCGGTGGCAATTGCCGAAAGAATAACTACAAAAAAAGATGAACCAGCCATGAGCAGCTTTCCGGCAACTACTGAAGCCATACCTAAGACTGAACCCACCGAAACATCAATACCACCGGTAATAATGACCATGGTCATTCCAATAGCTGAGATCGCGACTCCAGAAAGCTGTAATAGTAAATTAGAAAAGTTGCTTACCGACATAAACTTCTCAGTACTTAGGGAAAAAATAACCATTAAAACCACGATGAGACCCAAAACTGTAAATTCTCTTCGTTTAATAACAATTTGGTAGTTGGCAATCATAGGCTTTTCTCCTCAACTGATGATCCCTTGGTTTTCAACATTCTTTCTCCGGTTGCAGCACGAATCAAGTTTTCTTAGGTTATATCTCGATCTTCAAAGACTCCAGTGATGTGACCTTCATGCATAACAATCACTCGATCTGCCAATTTCAGGATTTCAGGAAGTTCACTTGAAATAATAATAACGGCGATACCTTTCTCGGCTAAAGAGGCAATCATATGGTGGAATTCTGATTTGGAGGCAACATCCACTCCCCGGGTGGGTTCATCAAGGATGAGTATTTGTGGATTTACCCCTAACCACTTGGCTAAGACTACTTTTTGTTGATTTCCTCCACTCAGACTATAGACTTTTGAATCAAGACTTGGAGTCTTGATGGCAAGTTCTTTGACGTACTTTTTTCCGAGTTCTTTTTCTTGGTGATTATGAACAACACCCATTCTTGAAGATATTTCTTTAAGCACGGTCACACTAATATTAAAAGCAGTAGAAAGAATAGGGAAAAGACCCTGAACCTTTCGATCTTCGGGAAGATAAGCAATTCCATTCGCCATAGCCTCTTCAGAAGATGAAAAGCTTACCGTTTTCCCTTGGTAAACAATTTCACCACTATCAGGTTTAATCAGCCCGAAAAGAGTTTGAGCAATGTCGGAACGCCCAGATCCAACTAATCCAGAAAAACCTAAAATTTCTCCAGGATAAACATCAAAATGAATATCATAATAACGGCCTTTCCGGGTCAGATTCTTGACAGAAAGAATTGGTTTTTCTTCTTTTTTTCCAAGGTGATTGATTTCTTCTACTAACAACCGACCAGCCATGAGCTCGACTATTTTGTTGCGATTGATTTCACCGATGGGGTGTTCACCAACCACCTCACCGTCCCGCATAATAGTAACCCGATCAGCGATGCGAAATATTTCTTCAAGGCGATGACTGATATAAATGATACCAACCTTTCTTTCCTTCAATTTCTGAATGATTTCGAAAAGTCTTTCGGTTTCATGTTCGGTAAGAATAGCGGTTGGTTCATCAAAAATAATGACCTTGGCTTCATAAACTAAAGCTTTAGCGATGAGAGCCAACTGTTGTAACCCAACACTGAGATCCCTCATTGGTTGCTTTATAAAGTGGGGAGATATTTGAAGAGATTCAAATAAAGATCGAGCTTTTTTTTCTTCTTCAGCCCAATCGATATTGCCTCTCTGGGTTTTTATTTCTCGGCCCAAAAATATATTTTCTAAAACACTTAACTCTCTATAGATAAGTGGTTCTTGATATACTGTGGATATGCCAATTTCTTGGGCTTTCCTTGGAGAACCAATTATAACTGGTTTTTCGAGATAAAAGATTTCACCTCGATCTTGAGAAAGCGCTCCAGAAATAATCTTGATGAGAGTTGATTTCCCTGCTCCATTTTCTCCAACCAAGGCATGAACTTCTCCAGGATTTAAAGAAAAATTAACTTTTTTTAAAGCATGAACTCCTCCAAAAGACTTTTCTATTCCACGACATTCGAGAATGGTATCCATGGCGAGCTCCTCATTCTTAACCCTTCCAAGAGAGGTCAGGAAATAATTGCTATGAAATTTGTTCTTCTGTTTTTAGAAAAACTTAAAGAATAACGTATTTATTCAACTAAATACTTAGAAATTTATGGGTAAATAAAGAAAAAGGCGTCCCGAAGGACGCCCAAAGAAAATTTTTAGAAGTTAAACTGATCGACATTACTGGCATCAAAAACCTTGGGAGGACCAAGTACCAGCATTTTTTCTTGGGCTATAAATACTGGTTTGGTTTCTATGCCTGGGACATCATATTCTTTGCCATCTTCAAAGGCATTTTTATCCAAAAGGTATTTTGCTGCCCAAACTGTTAAATAACCTAAATCGACTGGGTTCCAGAGTACAAAAGATTTTACCGCACCACTTTTTACATATTTTGACATCATTGAGGGAACTGAAATTCCAGTAGCAAAAATCTGGTCGATTTTTCCAGCTTGTTCGACGGCTTCAGCCACACCAGGTGCTGAAGTGCTACATTGACCTATTACTCCCTTTAAGTTGGGGAAAGCATTAATCAAATCCAGCATAACATTAATGGCCATTTGAACATCTTCTTCGGCGTAACGAATAGTTACTAATTTCATTTTAGGATATTCTGCTAATCTTTGCAGCTCATAAAGAATCCAAGTGTTCAAATTCCATGCAGTAGGTCCACAAGAAACAATAGCGAACTCTCCTTCGTAATTCATGGCTTTGGCTAATTCATCTAAGGTTGTGTAGCCAATTGCATCTTGAAGAGCTTGGTTGACAAATACCTCACGTACATCCTGGGCTCCGTCGGTATCACTGGTTAAAACAACAATGCCTTTTTCTTGCGCCTTTTTGAGTACTGGAGTGATGGCAGCTGGGTCGTTGGGAGCCACAGCAATAGCATCTACTCCCTGAGTGATGAGGTTGTCAACAATTTCACTTTGTTTGGCAACATCTGCCGTTACTGGACCAGTGTAAATAAACTCTACGTCCAAATCCGCCGCTGCCTTT
>JAAYUT010000187.1 GCA_012517485.1 Candidatus Atribacter fermentans | reverse complement strand
TCAAGAAACAGCGATGAAAATCATCGACATCCTTGATAAACAGTTTCCAAACGCTCGATTGATACTCAATTATCGAAATGCTTTTGAGTTATTAGTTGTAACAATTTTAGCAGCTCAGGCTCCTGATGAAAGAGTGAATCAAATCAGCCCTGTCTTATTCCAAAAGTATCCAAATCCAATCGCTATGGCTGAAGCAAATGATGAGGAAATGGATAAAATAATTCAAGCTATTAGCTTCTATCGGCAAAAAGGGCGCCATATCCGAGCGATGAGCAAGAAAATAGTTCAAGACTTTCAAGGAAAAGTTCCTAAAACTGTCGAAGAACTTGTTCAGCTCGATGGAGTGGGGAGAAAAACTGCGAATATTGTCTTAGCTAATGGCTTCGGAATTCCAGCGATACCAGTTGATACACATGTAGCAAGAGTTTCTCAAAGATTGGGACTATCTGAATTTCCAAACCCGGAAAAAATTGAGTCGGATCTTGCCCAGATTTTTCCTCGAGAGAAATGGATACGAGTAACGCACCTCTTAGGATTTTTAGGACGATATATTTGTCAAGCGAAAAAACCAAAATGTTGGGAATGCCCGGTTTTTGATTGGTGTTCCTATCCGTCAAAAAAAGCTCAATAAGGATTAAAAGAAGTTAATTGACGGTAAGAATTTGCCACAATGATCATTTCGACATCAAGATCAATTTGACCATAAATTTCCCTGGAACATTGCACAATAAGGTCATCGCTCTTATCTTCTAAAAAACGGCCTTCTAATTTTAATTGAAGACTATAATCTGAAAAAGGACCCTCGCCTTGAAGATTGAGCTGTCCTAAAAAAAATTGTAGGCAATCCAGGTTAAGGGTATCTAAAGATCGATAACTGAGAATAAGTAACGTGTCAGATAAGTCCATATTAGAGAAAAGTCGATAGTGACTTCGATTCCGATAGGAAATAATTTCGGAAAAGGGTTTACTATAGCCAATTTCGACGACACTATTGGGAGGAGTGCTGATTTGAAATTTTCCCCATAATTTTTTTATTTTTTCCCAAGTTTGAGAGTCGATAGAAAATTCTTCAGGTGTTTCAATTGGCCCCCAAAGAAATGAGTGATCTTGGGGAAAGTAAATATTGAGTTCTAATTCGTGGAATCCTTCCCGAAGAATAAAACGCGGGATTTTTATTTTCTTGGCAAATTCCAAATTCATTTCAGACTCAAAATTTTTCTCTATGGTTCCTTTCAGCAGAAGGTCAATTTTGAAATTGGGTAATTGAATAGTTTTTTTCCCATGAGTTACGTTGCGACTTGTAATAACTGGACCTTCTTGCCGACCAACAAATCGATGTTGAACCGATCGAGGTTTGATGGGAATACGGAAACAAGATGGTGGAGTGAGGGCAAGGAAACCTTTTTGGTTTTGAACTTCTAAATAGTAAACATACCCTTCAAATTCTTGCGGAGAAGACAAACAATAAAAACCTTCATTTTTATATTCAGGGAACTCAACATTTCGATAATCTTTGGAACGAAAGGAACGATAAAAAATCCGAGCCCGACAAGGTTCACGAGTTGCCCAACTCCAAATGAGGTTTTCACCCTTATCATCTATATCAATAGTAAAAGAAGTAATGAGTTGGAAAGGATCATACTTAGAAATAATAACATTATTATGTTTATCTTGAGTCTCAAAGAGCTCGTGAAGGCTTATACCATTTTTCCAGCAATACTCTATCTGAGGATATAGTTTTTCAAGAAGGAGTGGTGATAAAGGTTCAACTTGGTTGGTCAAGTCCATTTTTTTAAGCAAAATTGCTTCAGCAGTGCTTTCAATATCCAAAGGGCTGACTTTCATTTCTCTTTTTTGATTTACCTGAAGGTGCTTCATCAGAATTAATTTTTGGTTCAAGAAAACTTCAATAAAACAATGAATTCCTGAAGGAACTCGAAGATAAAACTCACCTTCATCACTCGATAATCCTCGACAGATTAAATCTGAAGTACCTGCCATAAGGACATTTATTTCAGCATCACTTAATGGAACAGT
>JAAYUT010000186.1 GCA_012517485.1 Candidatus Atribacter fermentans | reverse complement strand
GGCGGTTTTTAGAAAGGAGGAATCAAAATGGAAAGACTCGTAATTGCAATTGTTATAGTTGAAGTTGTGGTTTATGTAATTTTAGTTGCTTTTATTTTTTGGAAAATTAGACAGATAGAAAGGAGGTTGAAGAAATGGGCATAAAAGCATACGGAGGCGAAAAAGAACCTGTCCTTGTAAGCGAGGGGGTTCATATTGGAGTATGTATTGGCGTTATAGACTTGGGGACCCAGCATTCCCAAGTTTTTGACAAGGATTCCCATAAGGTCTTAGTTATGTGGGAAACACCTGACGAGACAATAGATGTTGACGGCACGCCAATGCCATTGGCTATTTCAAAAATCTACACTTTAAGTCTCCACGAAAAAGCGCAGTTAAGGAAAGACCTTGAAAGTTGGAGGGGGAAGGCACTCACAAAAGAACACCTTGAAAAAGGAATTGACCTGCAGGAACTCTTAGGCAAGGCATGTCAATTACAGGTGATTCATCAAATTAATGGAGAGAGAACCTTTGCAAACATAACGGCCGTTATGGCTTTACCGAAAGGAACTAAGGGACCGCAACCAGTAAATAAATTTAAATATTTCAGCTTTGAGGATGAAGGAGAAATTCCTGACAATATACCGAATTGGATTATCGAGATGATAAAAGAAAGCAAGGAATACAAGGGGGGTTAGCAGTCCCCCTATTTAAAGGAGGATTATATGGTTTGCGGAGGAGATTTGAAAGTCAAGATGTATCACAAAAGGGCATATAAAAAGACGATAAAAACAAAACCCTGGAGCAGAAAAAGAAGAAGATACATTTTTTAGGAGGATTGAGTGAATAAAAAAACTCGATTTGAGGTATTTAAAAGAGACAATTTTAAATGCCAGTATTGTGGCAGAACGCCTCCAGAAGTGATTTTAGAAATAGATCACATTATACCAAAATCAAAAGGTGGAGCTGATGATATAGAGAATTTAATAACATCATGCAGAGATTGTAATAGAGGCAAAGGAAAAAATTTCATTACCAATATTCAGAAACGAGAAATCATCAAAGAGAATCTTAAAAATCTGAAAGAGAAGGAAGAACAACTCAAGGAATATTACAAATTACAACGAAGACAGGAAAGGAAAATACAAAAAAATATACAAACAATTAAAGATTATTGGCATCTTATTGATGGTAAAACAGAAATAAGTGAATATGGCGAAAAAAGCATCAGAACTTTTTTGAAATCTTTTTCAGTTAAAGAAATCCAAGAAGCAATTAATATCAGTTCAAAAATAGAAGACTCAAATCAAAGATTTCTTTATATGTGCGGTGTTCTCCATAATAAGGAAAGAGAGAAAAAATACCCTGGTTTATCAGAAATAATATCTTACTGGAGAAAATTACCTAAAGGATCAGGTTATTATCGATTAAATAGTCTTGAAGAAGCCATAGAAAGATACAGCATTGAAGAAATAAAACAAGCCATGAATGAGGCTATAAAAGAGCCACAAAGTAGTTACTTTCGAAAGTTTTGCGAGATTTTGGACATAAAATATGGCTAATCCCGAACGTACCGATGGCTGTATCGATATTGCTAATGAAATAGTAGATCAATTTTTACAAATAAATCTCTCCTCTTATGAATGGAGAGTACTTTGGGCTATCTTGCGAAAAACCTATGGATATTGTGAGCTCAAAAATGGCAAACCTTATAAAGATAAAAATGGATTCTGGGTAAAAAAGAAAATGGACCCTATATCTTACTCTCAATTTGAAAAACTTACTGGGTTGAAAAGATGGCATATAGCAAGAGCAATCAAAAAGCTTCTACAGAAGAATATTATTAAAAAAGAAGAAGGCTCTATTATTAAATATGGTCTCCAGAAAGATTATATACTTTGGACTATTACCCAAACAGGTAATATTACCTCTATAGGTAATACCCCATTACCTAAAGAGGTAACGAAACCATTACCTAAAGAGGTAACTACAAATGAAAAGAATGAAAATATTACAAATGAAAAGAATAATACTGAGCAACCATTACCTAAAGAGGTAACGAAAAGCCTTAAAATAACTTTTAATGATGAAACTTTTAAATTCGAAAACATTACCGAGAAAAAGATAACAAAATGGACTGAGGCTTTCCTCGACATCAATATTAAGAACGAACTTTTAAAGATGGAAGTGTGGTTAGCCGCACATCCCAATAAGCGCTATCAAAATTATGAGAAGTTCATAGTAGGTTGGCTTTCAAGAACTAAAGGAGGTAAGGATGGACGAAATCAAAAATATATCCCAATCAGTCGAAAAGATTCTGACGACCACGAGGACCGAGACATTCCAGCAGGCGAATGGTGAACTTTTTAAAAAATCTTTGGAGAAATTTGAAAACGACCTTAAATTGCTTTTATCTGACATTTTTGGCTCCCGGTACATGTCGAAATTCGATGACAATAAGGTTTCCGAGAAGCACAAGATAGATAAAAAGCTCGCTGAAATGTTCACTAATAATTTGGGCTTCATTATCTCGGGAGGAGTGGGCGTAGGAAAGACAATGTCCTTAATCTACGTCTACAAACAGATCATAAATAATCTGTCCAAAGAGGTAAGGGAAAAAGAAGATGCTTTTTTATGTGATCTGGATAAGTATTCAAAAAGGGTTCAAGTTTTCTTTGCCCCCAGGTTGTTTTCCTTGCTTCACAACGCAGAGAAAGTCAGTACGTCTGAATTCATAATCATTGACGACATTGGGAGGGAATACGCAGAGCCTTTCGCCTTAAGTCAGTTCGAAGTATTCATCGAAGATATTTATAAGCGGAAAGATGCAAACTTAATAATTACGACAAATCTATCTTTAACTCAATTCCGGGATAGGGACGGCTGGGCAAGGATAAACGACAGACTGATGGAAATCTGCTC
>JAAYUT010000185.1 GCA_012517485.1 Candidatus Atribacter fermentans | reverse complement strand
TATCGTATTTGCTATATAGGTTTTCATACTGGAGACCTCTTCCTTGATTAAAATTTCGATTTCTCGTCCAATTGCAGCGTATATTGGTGCAGTTACTTTCTCAGTGTAGGATGGTGAATCGGAATAAGCTTGAATCCGTTGCACTGATGCTAATTGTCTTGATGCTTCCGAAAGTGACATTTTACCCTCCTCATTTTTATATTTTAGTAAATTGTTCTGATGAAATATAATAGCTTTCAGAACTTGAAAGAGATATGAATTTCAAAATTTTAACCTTCAAATCTGATTATAGTAGTCTTTCTAATTATTTCTTTTTCATTCTAATCCATGATTAGATAGTAAGATATAATTATTTTATCATAACTATTATATTTATATTAATTATTATTATTTATATCATTTTCATATTTGATATTCTCATTATAATTTTTTAATTTCTCTCGTTTTGTGTAATATAGATTGATTTTAGTACAAATTTAAAGAATAAAAAGAAATTTAGGGGGGGATTAGATATAAGGAGATGGTTCAGGATTCGTTTCCAAAAAACTCAAATCCCCCTTCATCACCTTTTGCAAAGGGGAAAATTCTTTTTCCCTTGCCCCTCCGGAGGAGGGGAATTTTACTCGTCATTGCGAGACCTCGCTTTTTGAGGTCGTGGCAATCTCTTAATGAAATATCTAAATTAAAGAATGAAGAGATGGATAGGCAGGCATATATATATATTTCTTGAGCAATCGTTACAACAAAGTTTTATACGTTGGCATCACCAGTGATTTGATAAAAAGAATCTGGGAACATAAAAATAAAGTCGTTGATGGCTTTTCCAAGAGATATAACCTGAATAAATTAGTCTATTATGAAATATATGGTGATATTGAAACTGTTATCAGCCGAGAAAAACAAATCAAGTCGTGGCCCCGGAGGAAGAAGATAGCCCTCATCAATACTTTGAATCCCTTTTGGAATGAATTATATGAAGAATTATTTCAATAGAGACTGCCACGTCGTTCAACCAAAGAATGGTTGACCTCCTCGCAATGAAGATTTAGATAGATATTTCACCCTTATTTTATGTCGAAAGGTGGCATGAGGTTCTATGTTGAAAATAAACGGGCATGATAAATCAAGCCCCAACCAAAATATTAAATATAAAAATGCATATTTTCCGTTTTTATTTTCCGGTTTTCATATTTATCTGTTATCGACAGGTAGCATTAGGATTTATTCATGGGTACATGATGAAATTATCAGGCGAAATCCTCAGTTACTTCCTGAGCCATCTTGGCCCATTCCCATAAACGGTGTGGCTGATTCCGACAAGTACTAATATCTTTCATTATAATTTCTACCGAACACCCTTTCGTTTTTTCCAAACTGGAAAGCAGTTGTCTACGACCTTCATCAAGATCCCATACGTCCACGGCAAAGATAGCTGGATTTGGTTTAATAGAGAGGACATATTGATTTCCAATGTTTTGAACGGCTTCATCAAGATCAGCCCAAGGACTCATTGAAATTTTACGAAGATTTGGGATTTGTTTCAGGATTGAAATTTTTTTATGTAAAGGTTCACAACAACCATAATACGTTAGACCAAATCGTTCTAACCAACGTTTCTCATGTTGGAGGGCAAATTCCTCATGCATTTGTGGCGATACCGCTGCAAAAATTTGCGCTGCACAACTCCCCCACAAATCAATGGTTCGTATATGGTTCTGATCAAAATCAAGTTGTGGAAGTTGATTTGTATACCCATACCCTCCTGAACCGACCCGGTTTGGACCGTTATTTAAAGCGAGAAGGTTCAGTTTTTCATATTGATCCAATCGGTGTAACCACGCATCAACCAAACGTCCCATAACCTTGTGAATAAAAGTAGGTCTGGTTGTTAAGCCATAAAGAGTTTGTTCCACTCCTAACCACTGAACCAAGTCATCCCATGGAGCAAACCAAAACCCAAACCAACTACCATAAATTTCCCATCCATTGGCTCCTTTTCTCTCCAAAGGCAAAAGTTCAAAATCATAGATACCTCTTTTTTCAACCGGGAGAATACCTGCAAAAACATCCTGAAGAAGTTGATAATTCTTTTCGGTTTCTTCCCAGTCGACTTCAACTATTGGCATCTTAATCTTTTCTATATCTTCCTCACTTTCAATAACTGGATCGAAATGCGATGCACCGTCTACAATGATGGTATCAGCCATACCAGTATATCCTTCAGCGTTTTTTAACCGAGGGAGGATATCAAATCCAGTATCATGAATGACCAGCGGGCAAACAATTACCGGTTCCAAAACCATATCACCGGGCATATATTTCCATTGATAAATTAATTGGCGGATTCGCTTCTCTTGTCTGCGGCACAATTCGTTGGTAGTTTCAATAGAATTGACTTCAGGTCCCAATTCATGCCAGGGAATCTCATTCATCCATATCATTGGTTTTACTTTTTCAAGGTCATTAAGACGTTTCCACATACCAGCTTTTTGCTGATGAATTGGCAATGAGGCATATTCGGCTAATTCGGACGCCAGTTTACGAAGGACTTCTTTTTCCTTTTTTGATATCGTCGTCACACCCATTCCTCCCGAATTTTTTTATATTTGAAAAAATTTTATAGTTTCTACAATACCAGATAAGCTTGATAATCCTTTATTTTAATAATCAAATAAATATACTCTCTTCCTATCTACAGTTTTTAAAAATCTTATAGAGAAAAATTAAATGTTTTAAGTCTAACATTTATCATATTGGCTTATAATAAAAAGGTATTTTTTAATTATAATTTTATAATAAAAAATCAATTTTTCTTTATTTAAATAGATTTTAAAGGAGTTTAAAAAGAATCCTTATTAGTTTCCCTTTTAACAATTTTCTATTCGTAATGTTCCTTATAATGATATTTAAAAAACTCAATACCATGATAGGAAAAAACATCGTGCGGTGATTATTCTAACCACACCTTCTTTATGATATCTATTATTGCATTTTTATTTTAACATGAATTAAAACCAACATATTTTTAAATTCATTATGGTTAAACTGGCAAAAAATGCCTTTTTTAAATATTAAAATATTTTTAAAATATTCCGATTGATAT
>JAAYUT010000184.1 GCA_012517485.1 Candidatus Atribacter fermentans | reverse complement strand
ATAATTTTTTCCATTTTCAATATGATCCATCAAAAAGTAATAACCAACAATATGTCTCCAGGGAATAAAACGTTTAAAAAAATTATGACTTTCTTCAACAGAAACCGGTTGGCCTTCTTTATAATAATGACTAATAGCTTTACGTAACCCCAAATCACCATGAGCAATTACATCACTCCAAGCTAAACCCATAGTTAGAATATATTGAGCGCTCCACAGACCTATTCCTTTCAATGCCATGATCCTTTTTAAACTGAAGTCTTTAAAATGAGGTGATAGGGATTGTATTTGAAAGCTTCCTTCAGCTAAGCATTGAGCTAAGTTATGAATTGCTCGAGCTTTATTCATCGAAATCTCGATCGAGCGAATGTCATCAATTGATGATTCAAGTAAGTCATGAGGAGTTGGAAAAGCTCGAAAAGCTATCCCTTCAAACTGAATTGGACCCCGACCAAACTGGTTGATGAAACGTCCCCGAATTTTGTTGGCGGCTTGGACTGAAATTTGTTGCTCTAAAATTGCGATTACTGCACTCTCAAAAAAACTTCGAGCATGAAAAATATGAGTTCCATAATACTGATTCACAATTTGATTCATTACTGGATCGGATCGAATTGTAAAATAAAAACTTTTCAGATCATCTTGAAAAGAAAATAAATGGGAAATTTTCGGAATGCAATCAAAATCTGAAGGAGTCGTTACCAAAAGAACAGGTTGATTTGGTGTCCCAAATTCCTCTATCTTGATTAAAAGTGGATCATTGTTTTTATTTAAAAGAACTAAATAGAGGGCATCATTAATCCATAAACATGAAGAGTCACTTCGGGATGCATACACTCTTTTTATGTGCTTGAGCGTGAATGGCACGGGGGGTTCAAGAGAAATTTGTATCATCGTCTCTGAAGCGATAACCCCCTTTTAAATTAATCATTGTTTTTATAAAGAGATAAAAATTTCCGAAGCGAACGGTCATAGGTTTTTTCTACTTCAGCTGGGAAAAAACAGGCAGGAAGTTCATGATGAACCCAGTGATATTGGATGCATTCACAACATATACCTTTACGAGGACATGGTTCATAAGTACAGGAACAGGTCAAAGTATTTTGTTGATTTTTACACTCGCGCATATTTTTCATCCTTTTTTTCAGAAGATTTATCAGGAACAACGGTATCTTTCATCTTAATTTTGCTTTCGTAAAGTAAGTAAGCATAAATAATTTCGAAATACATCTTAATACGGTGATAAAAACCTAAGATAGGACCATATTTTTCTTCCTTATGATAATGAGAAATTCCCCAAAGTGGTACCATTTCAACTTGACCGCCAAAGTCGCGGGCAAAATGAGTGAGATACACTTCAACACCAAATCGAGACCAAGAAAAATCTTTAACGTTTCGTATCCAGGTTCCTCGAACTGCTCGCTGACCGTTCAAAATTGGGCAAACTTTTTGGGCTAAATCTGTTGATCCTCTCCCACCTTTGAATACACCAATTGTCATCACCACCGATGAATCACTCACAATTGGTTTTGCTAGATCATGAAGATGTTTTTCGTTCAGATGAATCAGATCAGCATCAAGAAACAAATAAACATCACTTTTACTTTTATTCCGAATTCCACTTACCAGTGCAGCGCCTTTCCCTCGGTTTTTATTATGCCTTAATACATCCACACTCAAATTAGATGAGATCTGAGCCGTTCTATCCCGGGAACCATCATCAATGACCAGAATCTCATCAATAAATTGAACGCTTTTTAATACTTTCAATACTTTTGAAAGCCTTGGTGCTTCATTATAAGCTGGTACAATCGCTGTTATTGTGTGATTCTCTAACATATTAAATTCCCTAAAATACCCCTTTTATTTGTTTTCAATAACACGTAAAATATTATACACAAATAATTTGGAAGGAAAAGACAAATTTGACTTCGGAAAAAATTTTGGTTAATCTTTACCGCCTTCTTGTAGCAATAATTATTCTCGTTATCGTTTATATTCTCAGAAATATCCTTATCCCGTTTGCCTTAGGAGGAATTTTAGCGTATGCCTTGACCCCGTCAGCACGGTATTTAAACAATCGGGGGTTTTCTTGGAAAACGTCGGTATTAATTATTTTTTTAGCTCTCTTCATATTTTTTATTGTACTCTTTTTTTTGGTTATTCCAGAAGCTGTTTCTCAATTTCGTTCTCTCACATCCCATCTCCCTGAATACACTTCAAAAATTATTGACATAGCTAAAACTATAGATGAAAGATATCCATCATTAGGCATATCAGAAGCTATTGAAGAATTTATGATCAATCTTAGTTCCAACTTACAATCATACCTTACAACCATTTTAAGTAATATTGTTAACCTTTTTTCGCTCATCATGAGTATAATTTTTATGGGCTTCGTTCTGACTCCGTTTATTCTTTATTACTTTATGGCTGATGCAGTTAAAATCCGCCGTGCTTTGATCCGCTTATTTCCTACCCATAATAGAAAAGAGTTTGTAAACCTTATACGTTTAACGGATAAAATAGTTGGGAATTTTATCCGCGGCCGTTTACTCGTTTCTCTTTTTGTTGGAGTCTGTGTTACGATAGGTCTTTTCCTCCTGAACATTGAGTTTTCTTTAGTAATTGGTGTCATTGCTGGTCTCCTTGACATTATCCCTTATCTTGGTCCAATTATAGGAGCGATTCCAGCTTTGATTTTCGCTGGAACGAAATCCATTTGGCTGGT
>JAAYUT010000183.1 GCA_012517485.1 Candidatus Atribacter fermentans | reverse complement strand
ACTGGTTATTTAAAAAAAGAGATCGCTCAGTTATTTGGAATGAACGACCATGTTATGGTTGTGGCCGGAGGAGGGGATAATGCAGCCGGTGCTATAGGAACTGGAATTGTCAAGTCAGGCTTAGTATCAGCGAGTATTGGCACTTCGGGAGTCGTTTTCGCTTTTAGTGATGAAGTGAAAATTGATATGAAAGGTCGTGTTCACACTTTTTGTCATGCAGTTCCGGGTAAATGGCATGTTATGGGTGTTATGCTGGCAGCTGGCGGATCTTTCCGTTGGCTTCGTGACGTTCTTGGAATGGAGGAAAAGAACCTGGCAGCATTACTTGATAAAGATGCCTATGAAATTTTAACCGAAGAAGCGGGTCAGGTTGAACCGGGTGGTGAAGGTCTTATCTTTTTACCCTATCTAACTGGCGAAAGAACACCTCATGCTGATCCGTATGCACGGGGGGTGTTTTTTGGTTTAACCCTCAAACATCGAAAGAATGAAATGGTACGTGCCGTTATGGAAGGAGTTACCTTTGGTATGAGGGATTCCTTTGAAATCATTCGAGAAATGGGAATTCCCATTGAGGAAGTCATGGCCATTGGTGGTGGTGCCAAGAGTAAATTATGGAGAAAAATTCAAGCTGATATCTATCAAGTTCCCTTGTACCAGGTTCGAATAGACGAAGGGCCGGCATTTGGCGCAGCTTTATTAGCAGCAGTCGGCGAAGGAATTTTTCCTAATGTGGAGCAGGCTTGTCAAAGGGCAGTAAAAGTGATGGATAAAGTGAATCCCGATTTCCAAAAGGGGGTTCGGTATAATGAAATTTATCAAATATACAAAGATTTATATCCAGCTTTAAAACCATTTTACAAGCGGATTTCCGACATATTATGGTAATCATTACAACAAACCCATATCTATGACTGATTGCTACCATAATAGGAGGTGAGGGAATTGGATAAAAAAGCAATATGTTTAGGAGAGCTCTTAATTGATTTTGTATCCACCTTGAATGGTGTAACCTTAAGGGATGCTCCAGGTTTTGAAAAAGCACCAGGGGGTGCTCCAGCTAATGTAGCAGTCGGTTTGTCTAAGTTAGGGATTGAGACTTATTTTATTGGAAAAATTGGCAAAGATGCTTTTGGAGATTTTTTAAGAATGACTTTGGATAAAAATGGCGTCAAAACCACTTATTTAACTTCAACGATGAAAGCAAAAACGACTTTAGCCTTTGTTTCTTTAACAGAAGAAGGTGAAAGAGACTTTGTTTTTTACCGTGATCCAGGAGCTGATATGCTTTTGGATCAGTCAGATATTATCGATTCGATATTTTCTGGAAGCGGTGTTTTCCATTTTGGATCAATTACTATGACTCACGAACCTTCTCATAGTGCTACATTTAAAGCGATTCAATTAGCTCGGAAGCACGGTTATTTAATCTCTTTTGACCCAAATTTACGACCAGCCCTATGGAAAACATTAGAAGAAGCTCGGGAAAAAATTCGGCTTGGTATGGAACTGTCCGATGTTGTAAAATTGAACGAAGAAGAAGCGATGTTTATTGCTGAAACAGATACCGTTGAAGGAGCAATTCGTTACTTACAACGGAGTTATAATCTTGCATTGGTTATAATTACCTTAGGGAAAGAAGGTTCTATTCTTGTCCACCAAGGAAAATCACTTCGGGTAGAAGGTTTCCCGGTTCATGCTATCGATACAACGGGAGCCGGAGATGGTTTCGTTGCTGGATTGATAAGTTCGCTATACATGTTTTGGAATGACCTGAGAGAAAGAAAACCCATTCCTGATGATACCCTTCGCTATGCAGGTCGTCGAGCCAATGCAGTTGGAGCACTCACGACATTAAAAAAAGGAGCCATTCCAGCTCTCCCGACTCAAGAAGAGGTTGAAATTTTTATCGAGGAGAACCCACTGTGATTTTGGTCGTTTGTGCCAATCCAGCCTTGGATCGGCTTCTTGTTTTACCTGAGCTTAATTTAGATGGAGTCAATCGAACATCATATGTTGAAGTAACGGTTGCTGGAAAAGGTATAAATGTTGCTCGAGCACTTCGGACAATGGGGGTTGAAAGCCATCTCTTCCTATTTCTTGGAGGCGATAATGGGAATAAAGTGAAAAATGGTTTATCCCAAGAAGGTCTTCATTTTAATAGTTGGCCAACACTTGGAGAAACTCGGGTTACCACAATTATTCACGAAGAGAAAAAGGATCGACACACGGTAATTAACGAGAATGGTCCTCTTGTCTCTTTCGAATCATCATTAGCATTAATCCATAGCATAGAAAAAAAACTCAAACCAAATGATTATCTCATCTTATCTGGTTCATTACCACGAGGAGTAAGAAGGGATTTATATTCAGTTTTCATTCATATTGCTCATCAAAAAAAGGCTTTTTCGGTTCTTGACAGTTCTGGTGTGCCTTTTTCTTTAGCTCTGAAATCAACTCCTTTTTTAATTAAACCCAACGTTAAAGAAGCCGAAGAAGTATTGGGATTTGCTATTCTTTCAATGGATGATAAAATAAAAGCAGTACATTATTTTCAAAAGTTAAAAATTCCTTTCATTATCTTATCCGATGGACCAAAAGGGTTAGTAATTGGATACTATGATGAAGTTTTCATTGTAAAAGCCGATAATACCTTAAGGGGTGGGGGATTTGCTATTGGGTCAGGAGATACTCTTGTAGGTGGAGTAGTCGCTCAACTTTCTCGAAGAGTTGATTTTCGGGATGCCATTATATATGGAACCGCCTGTGGGCTCGCCAATACCTTTTGTTCAGGAGCGGGGGTGTTTAACCTGGATATGGCACACCAGTTTATGGAGCACATTGTCATTGAAAAATATTACTCATCTAAAAGGGGGTAGCTGCGATGGAAGTGGTGGTTCGAGGAAAAAATATCGATGTCGACGATCTCATGAGAGATTATGTGACAAAAAAGCTCTCAAAACTCGATAAGTTTTTTCATAAACTTATCGATGCAACCGTTGTTTTCAGTCTCGTTCGAGGACGGATTAAAAGTGAAGTTACAATGACAGCAAGTGGAATTGTTCTTCGAGCTGAGGGAGAAGGTCCAGATTGGAGGACATCTTTTGAAACTGTCGATGATAAATTGGAAAGACAAGTAAAACGTTATAAAGAAAAGTTAGCTCGTCGTGGTGCTTTAAAATCAGGAGAAGCTCTTTCTCCAATGGAAATTAATGAGATTCTTCCGCAAACTGAGAGCGAAGAAAGAATTCCTGGCAAATTAGTGCGTATTAAAGAGTTTACTCTTCGTCCCATGACAGTTGAAGATGCCATTTTACAGATGGAACTTCTCAGTCATTCTTTTTTTGTCTATAAAGATATGGATAAAAATAAAGTTCAAATCCTTTATAAAAGAAATGATGGAGATTACGGCTTAATTGATCCTGTATATTAAATATGTCATTATTAAAATTTAGCTTTATAAACATTTCAACGATTCTTGAAAAAATGAATCAAATTTGAAGGTTATTATAAATAAGATGTTCTTTAGGTGGGGAAATCATGAGCGAACCAGTTAATTTTAAGGCTATTGAAGATGCAATAAGTTGTATTGACGGCATTATAAATGTCAAAATTGTTGGAGAAGGCTCAAATATTACTGAAATTCATGTTTTGTCTAATCGCAGTAAAGGACCTAAATTATTAGTTAGGGACATTGAAACTCTCATTAAAGCTCGTTTTGGTATTGAAATTGATCATAAAAAAATTAGCGTGGTCAGTTTTGATTTAGAAGAACCTCACGAGACAACAGTAACCTATGAACGACCAATTTTATGGGGTGTTGGATGGAAAAAAACCGGTGAAAATTTTCAGGCAGACGTCGAAATAAAATTGGTTGATAAGATTTATCGTTCTTCCCTTACCAGTAAGGCCTGGGATCAAAGAGAACGTTGTTCGTTGATAGCTCAAGCTGTTATAGATTGTATGAATCAAATTGTTGCAACCCCATTGTTTTGCTTGCGTGGGGTCACCGTTCACAATTATTGTGAATTCGATGTGGCAGTTTGTCTGGTTGACTATCGTAACTTTGGAAAAACTGAAGGT